>JAEMTW010000004.1:0-2239 GCA_016462095.1 Thermoleophilia bacterium | reverse complement strand
CCCGTGATGGCAATGCCTGCCAATACTGCGGCAGCGGTGCGCGACTGACACTCGATCATGTCAATCCGCGCTCGCGGGGCGGCGAGTCGACCTGGGAAAACGTGGTCACGGCCTGCTCGCCGTGCAACCTCCGTAAACGCGACCGTTTGCCGCACGAGGCAGGGATGCCATTGCACAAATCGCCGCGCGCACCGCATCCGGATGTCTATCTCACGCTCGGCACGCGGGCGATTCCGCGTTCTTGGCATCCGTATCTTCCGGCTCGTGCGCGTGAGGCTGCGGAGAACGACGCGCGACTATCGCTCGTGGCCTAAGGCGTAGAGCCCGCTAGGAGTGCCGTGCTACCGTCGGCACGAGACGGCATGACAGACCCGACGAATGCATCGACAGCGCGCGCGGTACGGCACCTCAGCCTGCTCTCGGAGACGGTCGCGGCCGTCACCAGCTCGCTCGACCTCGCAGAGGTTACCGACGCCGTTGCGATTGCGGTGGCGCGCGCCTTTGGAACCGATGCGTGCTTCGTCTATGCGTACGATGACGCGACGAACGAGCTGGTTCTGCAGGCGGTGCACGGCACGCATGTCGAGGCAACGGCAGGGCCACCGCGGATGCGGGTCGGCGAGGGTCTGACGGGCTGGGCAGCAGAGACACGCGAGGCCGTGGCGATCGCTGCGGATGCGCACCTCGATCCCCGCTTCAAGGAGTTTCCCAACCTGCCCGAACGCCGCTTTCAGAGTCTCCTCGCCGTGCCGATCTTGGATCGCCGCGAGCGCCTAGCGGGGGCTATGAATGTGCGCACGGTCGAGCCCCGCGAGTACCACGACGATGAGATCGAGCTCCTGCAGACGATCGCGAGCCAGGTTGCCCAGGCGATTGAGAATGCGCGCCTGTACGAGCGTTCGCAGCGCCGTGTCGCCGAATTGGAGGCGCTTGGCAGCATCTCGCAGGCCGTGACAGAGTCGCTCTACCTGGAGGAGGCGCTGGCGCATATTGCGGAGACGGCCGCGAGGGCGGCACACGCTGAGGTCTGCGCGCTCGTGCTCGACGGCCCCGAGGGGCCCAGCGTGGCGCGGCGTTCCACGACCGCTGGGCCCGACGATGCCGAACTCTCGGCCTTCGGTCTACGCGCCCCGCTTGATCAGCCTGGCGTGTTTGCTGTGCCACTCGTCTGGAAGTCGCGTCGGCTCGGAGCCCTCGTCACGACGACGCCGGAGGGGCGCCCGTTCACGCCCGAGGAGCAGATGCTGCTGCGCTCCGTCGCCAACCAGGCGGCTGCTGCGGTGGAGTCGAGCCGTGGCGTGATGCGCGGCATCGTGGCGCAGGAGATTCATCATCGCGTCAAGAACAACCTGCAGACGGTTGCGTCGCTGCTTCGTTTGCGCGCCGGCAGCGCCGATCCCGAGCGGGCGTTGACGGACAGCGTGGACCGGATCCTCTCGATCGCTGAAGTCCATGATCTGCTGACGGCCAGCCGCGAAGGGGACGTCGATCTTGCGGATCTACTGCGTCGCGTCTCGGCGATGCTCGGACACGGGCTTGGTACGCCGGCGGCTGCCGAGGAGCTCGCGCACGTCGACGTGCCGGGCGACACGGCGACTGCGGTGGCACTCATCTTCTCCGAGCTGTACGCGAATGCGCACGAGCATGGTGGAGGCGATGTTCACGTGACACTGCGTCAGGAGCAGACACGGGTCGAGCTGACGGTCGCCGATCGCGGGCCGGGTCTGCCGGTTGGCTTCGACCCCGACCGTTCGCTGGGTCTCAAGATCGCTCGGGCACTGACGGCCGATCAGCTGCGCGGCGAACTGGTGCTCGAGGATGCGAGTCCAGGTGTCCGCGCTCGTCTCACGTGGAGTATCGCGTGAGGATTCTGATTGCAGAGGACGAGACGATCATTCGGCTCGATCTCCGCACGTTGCTGGAGAAGGCCGGACACGAGGTGGTTGCTGAGGCCCGTGACGGCGAGGAGGCGGTCGCACTGGCGGCCGAGCACGACCCCGACCTGATCGTGATGGACGTGCGGATGCCACACCTGGATGGCATCGAGGCGGCGCGGCAAATTTCCAACCGGAGGCCCGTACCGATCGTGATGTTGACAGCCTATGCGGAGGAGGATCTCGTCACGCGCGCCTCCGAGGCTGGCGCCTTCGCCTACTTGGTCAAGCCGTTTCGCGAGGTCGATCTTTTGCCGGCGCTCAATACGGCGCGGGCGCGATTTGAGGAGCTCTCTGCGCTCCGC
>JAEMTW010000127.1 GCA_016462095.1 Thermoleophilia bacterium | reverse complement strand
CTTCCTAATGGGGTCAGACCCTTTTAGGAAGTCGCTATCGGTGTCTTCTGCCGAGATTGATGATCGACTTCCTAAAAGGGTCTGACCCCATTAGGAAGCTGAACCAGTCAGTCGGCGTTCGGGGCCAGCAGAAAACCATCGGCATCTGCCGCGAGCGGACGCACCGTCGTACCGCCGAGGTGCAGCTGGGAGCAGACGCTCGCTGGCACCTCATGGTCGCCGACGATCAGGCAGCGCGGAGGTGGCGCAGTGCGGCTGCGACCGAGGTGGCGAGAGAGCGTTGTCAGCAGCGTTGGTCCGCCTGCTGTGGTCTCGGCTAGGGCGTCGGCATCCGCCGCCGTGCCGACGACGACACCCGGTTTCAGCAAGGGGATGTCTTCGAGCCTACCGATTGCGACCGGAATGCCTTGCTCGACCGCGGCGAGGGCGACGGTCACGACCCAGGGGGTGTCCAGAGGCACCGTGATCAAGATGGTCTCGTCGGGGCGCAGGAGGTCGCCGGCGGCGCGGAAGGCGGTGATGTCGGTGTGGAGTTGTCCAAGCGTGCAGTCCACGTTGGTGGACGTGATCAGCGCCCGTTGATGGCCGTGGCGTTCGCGCGTGCGCTCGCGCACCGCATCGGTACGCAGGGCCGTATGCAGCACGCCGTGGGCGGCCAGGCGTTCGAGGCTGCGCCCCGAGTCTTCGCGCGGGGCGACAGGGACGCAGACCGAGTCGAGCCGGGCAAGCGAGGCGAGCTGTGCGGCGCGAATCGGCGTCGTTGCGAAGGCGGCGGAAAAGGGAGTGTCGGCGGGGCCGAGCCGGATCGCCACACCGATTTCGAGAGCGGCAATCAGCAGCAGCAACGATTCGCTGTCGGTGCTGTGCTCGAGGGCGAGAATGCTCTCGGAGGCACAGCCAAGTTCGAGCAGCCCACCCGCGTACTCGTGTACCCGCGAAGCGACCAGTGCTCTGTCGAACGGGCGCCAGAGCGTCCCGCTACGTACCCAGATCGCGGGTGGTGTGGCAGCGTCGTGCATCGTGCAGCCGAGACTAGCGCTCGGGGCTGCTGCTAGACCGGATTGTCGACGGCGAGAAATGACGTTGAGATGCCAAACTGCGTGGCGGCGGCAGCGGCCAAGGCCTGCACGCCCACTGTCTCCGTCGCGTTATGTCCCGCCGCGATGAAGTGCACACCAAGCTCGGCCGCCAGATACGCCGCGTCCTCGCTGGGCTCGCCCGTGATGAACGCATCGAGACCAGCAGCGGCAGCCTGGCGAATGTCGCGTGCCGCACCACCCGAGACAATCCCAACCGTCTGCACGGGGTGGTCGCCGCCTGGCAACACGAGCGGCGTGGATCCGATTAGATCGCCCAGTGTGGCAGCGAGCGCGGCTGCTGTTGTTGGCGTGGGGAGTGTGCCGCGACAGCCGATCATGACGCCCTGGTGCTCGCCGAATGGCGCGCGCTGCGTGACTCCGAGCAGGTCGGCGAGGCGCGCATTGTTGCCAAGCGTCGCGTGTGCATCGAGCGGCAGGTGGTAGGCGACGAGCGAGAGGTTGGCGGCAAACAACGCCTCGAGGCGTCGGCGCTCCAGTGGTCCGATCCGCGTATCGGCGCCATCCCAAAACAGGCCGTGGTGCACGAGCAAGACTTGGGCGTTATCGGCCGCGGCGCGTTCGATCACGTCCAGCGAAACGGAGACAGCGGTGGCGACGTGCGCAACCTGATCGGCGCCCACGACCTGGAGCCCATTCGGGCCGTAGTCGCGGAACGACTGGGCAGCGAGCGTCTCGTCGAACCAGCCGACAAGATCCGCGAGCCGCACCGGGCTCATCCCGGCTCCCCGGCTTCTAGCGGCAGGCCGTCCGAGCCAGCGGGAATCGCAATCGCATTGATCTGATCGACCAGGCGGAGACCGTTCTGGTCGACCTCGATGACGTCGCCGTTCGAGCCGACGTGCACGTTGTCCGCAGCCACGCCATTCTGGATCGCCAGCTCAGCCTGGGCCTCGAGCATCTGTGGCTCACCGTGGATCGGAATCACACTCGTGGGGCGCAGCATGCGGATCATGTCGACGATCTCGTCGGCACGGGCATGGCCCGAGACGTGGATCGCAGCGTCGTGGTGTGTGACCACGCGCGCGCCGCGCATGCGCAGCATGTTCTGCATCTCTTCCACCGGACCCTCGTTGCCTGGCACGGGGCGCGATGCGAAAACGATCGTGTCGCCATTGCCGAGGTTGAGGTCGGGATGCTCGCCGCGCGAGGCACGCCCGAGCACGGCGAACTCTTCGGCCTGCGAGCCGGTGCAAACGACGAGCGCTTTGACGCCTGCGATATCGCGGCGGCCAAGGGTCGGCAGATTCGGCGGCGCCATCTCTTTCAGGCGCTCAGCGATCTTGACGTTGCGGCGGACGGAACGACCCAGCAGCATGACCTGGCGACCCGTGCGGTCCGCGGCGCGAACCGCATGGTCGATGCGGTCGATCTGGGACGAGAAGCTGGTTAGGACAACGCGGCCCTGGGCTTCGTCGATGACGTCGTTGATGGGATCAATCGTCGTTGCCTCAGAGGGCGTGCGGCCTGGCAGCTGGGCGTTCGTCGAATCGCCGAGCATCGCAATCACGCCGGCATCGCCAAAAGCGCTGAGGCGCTTGCGGTCGACCTGTCGCTTGAGGTCTTGCCCGGTCGCATCCATCTTGTAGTCGCCGGTGAGCACGATCGTGCCGAGGTTCGTCGTCAATGCGATCGCTGCGGGATCCGGGATCGAGTGCGAGACGCGGATGAACTCCACGGTGATCGAACCGATCTGGATTTGTTCTCCCGGCGCCACGGTCTGCAGCGGCGGCAGTGGCAGGTCGTGCTCGGAGAGCTTGGCCTCGACCATTGCGGTCGTAAACGGCAGCGAGATCATGCGGCCGATGGGGGTGCCCGAGCGGATCAGGTGTGCAAGCGCAGCGACATGGTCGTCGTGCGCGTGCGTAATCAGCACGGCATCGACAGGGCGACCCTTTAGGGCGCGCACGTCGGGCAGGTAGATGTCGACGCCAAGGCCGCGATCATCGCCATGCGGAAAGCCGATGCCACAGTCGATCACGAGGCGGACATCGTCGTGCTCGATGACCATCATATTGCGCCCGACTTCGCCGAGACCGCCAATTGGCGTAATGCGAATCGGGTCCGTCACGCCCGACACGGTAACGCGAAGTGCGGGTTGCCCGCGCCGGGCGACGGGGCGGAGGTCGAATTTCTGGCATACTCATGCCCGCTCGGGGTATGGCGCAGCCTGGTAGCGCGCTCCGTTCGGGACGGAGAGGTCCGCAGTTCGAATCTGCGTACCCCGATGAGCAGACAAGGGCGGCCTCCCGAGCCGTCCCGCCCGTAGTCTTAGGCGATGCCCTACGGCTGGCCCTACCTCGTGATCGTGCTGTTGCAGGCCTCGATCATCCCGCTGGTCCGCGACCCTGCGCTCTTGCCACGCATCCCGCGGCACCCGCTGCTGGGACTCTTGCCGCTGGTCGCGATTGGTGGGGGCGTGATCTTTCTGGGTGCTGTGCCGAGTGCGGTTGGGGTGGTCACGACGCTCGCCGCCTTCGCGGTGCCGCCGCTTGCGCTGCTGGCCGCCTGGCATGTGCGCCGCGCCGCACTCCCTCTCGCGATCGTCTCGCCGATCCTGTGGCTGATCGTCTGGCGTCTGCCAACCACTGGCTGGACGCAACTGGCAGGCGACCTGTTGATTGTGCTCGCGGCCGTCTCGCTGGGACGACTGACGGGGTGGATTGCGCCGCGCGCAGCCTTGGTCGTCGGTGTCCTCGTCGCGACAGCAGTCGACGTCTGGCAGGTGTTGACGATCCAAGTTCAGCCGGTCGCTACGGCGCTCGCGACAGCGGTGCCAGCGCGTGGACTACCGGCGTTGCAGCAGTTTGAGATGGTCGGGGCCTCGATGGGCTGGGGCGACGCCTACCTTGCTGCACTCGTTGGGGCGATCGTGGCGGTAAGCGTGCGCGCGACGGTCGTGGCGACGGTTGTCACGGCGATCGCGGGCCTCTCGCTCGGGCTGCTCTTTAACGTGCTCGACCTGCTCCCCGCCACGGTTCCTGTGGCGGTTGGATTGATCGCCGCAGGCTGTGTCGAACACCGTGCGGTGCGCGCGTGGGCACAAGCGGCAAGCGAACGCCGCAAACGCCCTAGGATGCCCATAGACAAGGAGGCTTGACCAGCCATGGCGACCACGATGCCCAAGCTCGATGAACAACTTTTGATCGGTGGAACGTGGACCGACGCGACCGGTGGGGCACGCTTTGACGTGACCGACCCGGGCAGCGGTGCGACGGTCGGCTCCGTGCCGAACGCGACGCAGGCCGACGTGACGGCTGCGATCGACGCCGCTGCTGCGGCACTGCCAGGCTGGCGCTCGACGCCGGCACTGCAGCGTGCGCGCATTCTCCGCAAGTCCGCCGATTTGATGCGCGAGCGTGCGCTCGACATCGCGACGTGCATGACCTCCGAGCAAGGCAAGCCGCTTGCGGAGGCGAAGGGCGAGGTCGAGTACGCCGCCTCCTTCTTTGAGTGGTTCGCCGGCGAGGCCGAGCGCGTCTACGGCCAGGTCATCTCGCCGATGAACACGAACAACCGCGTGCTCGTGCTGCGCCAGCCGGTTGGCGTGGTCGCGGCAATCACGCCGTGGAACTTCCCGGCCGCGATGATGACGCGCAAGCTCGGCCCCGCGATGGCTGCCGGCTGCACCAGTATCGTCAAGCCCGCCAGTGCCACACCGCTGACGGCTGCGCTCGTGCTCCGTTGCATCGAGGATGCTGGTGCACCTGCCGGCGTGGTCAACCTCGTCACGTCGCGCGACGCCGCCATGGTTGCCAACACGATCTTTACTGACGCCCGCGTCAAGAAGATCTCGTTTACCGGCTCCACGGAGATCGGCAAAGACCTGATCCGTGCCTCTGCACACCAGGTCAAGCGCCTCAGCCTCGAGCTGGGCGGCCATGCGCCGTACATCATCTTCGAGGACGCCGATCTCGACGAGGCAATCGAGGGTCTGATTGCCTCCAAGTACCGCAATGCCGGCCAGACCTGCGTCTGTGCCAACCGCGCCTACGTGCAGCGAAGCGTCTACGACGACTTCCTCGCCCGACTCGTCAAGCGGGTCAGCGAGATGCCCGTTGGTCATGGTCTGACCGAAGGCACCGTGATTGGACCGATGATCAACGACGCCGCAGTCGAGAAGGCCGACGAGCACGTCCAAGACGCACTCGCCAAGGGTGCCAAGCTGGCCTACGGCGGCCATCGCCTGACGGAGGGTGAATACGCCAACGGTGCGTACTATGAGCCGACGATCATCGACGGCGTCACGCCCGACATGCTGATCCACTATGAAGAGACCTTTGGTCCCGTGGCCGGTCTGACGGCGTTTGATACCGAAGACGAAGTGATCGAGCTCGCGAACTCTTCCGAGTACGGTCTCGCCTCGTACTTCCACACCAAGGACTACGCGCGATTGCTCCGTGTCGCCGAGCGTCTCGAGTACGGCATCGTTGGCGCCAACGCGGGCATCATCTCGGCGGCTAACGCGCCGTTTGGTGGTGTCAAGGAATCGGGCTACGGTCGCGAGGGTGGCTCGGTTGGCATCGACGAGTACCTCGACGTCAAGTACGTCTTGATCGGCGGAGTGGGCACGGTCTAGACGATGCGCGCCGTCCGTCAGCATGCCTACGACGCACCGCTCGTCGTCGAGGAGGTCGCGACGCCCGTGGTTGGGGTTGGCGAGTCGCTGATCTTGATGACCTATGGCGC
>JAEMTW010000126.1 GCA_016462095.1 Thermoleophilia bacterium | reverse complement strand
CATCAGGTCTTCCCAGATTGCCGTGGCAGCCAACGGGCTGCCTTCATCATCGGACACGCGACGAACCAATACGAGCTTCCGCCGCGGGCGCGTGACGGCGCTGTAGACCAGATGGCGTGCGACCTCGTTCTGATCAGGAGCCTCGACGAGCGGGTCCTGTGCGGCCGACGTACCGACACCAAACATTGGCTCTTCCAACCCGAGCACAATCGCCACGTCGACGTCAATCGTGCGAGCATCGCGTGGGTCGAGAATGCAGATTGCATCAGCACGGGTCTGCCGCATCGAGATCGTCAACTCGGCGAGCAGTTCGCGTACCTCGGAGCGAGAAGGAGCCGGCTTGACGACGTCCACCGTCTGCAGATACGACAACACAGCGGCAGCGACAGCCACGTCCTCACGCACCGTCGTTGTGGCGACTGGGGCTCGATCGCCGTGGGCACGCTGCACCATGCCCCGCACGGCAGCGGCAACCTCGCCTGCCGCCGTCTCTCCCCCACGCGATCCCGGCGGCAGCGCAAGCGCCCGCAAGAGCGGCTCGCCCGCCTTCTCGATGGCGTTCTCGAGCGTATCGAGCGAGCGGCGCATCGGCCGTTCGCTGCGCTCGACGAGGTGTGCCGGCGCCCCGCTCCACGCCGAACGAAGCCACGTCAGGCGATCGGAATCGGTCGGCTCGGGCGCCCAGGCGAGACTGAGGAGCGCATTCAGCGCTCGCCCGAACGGCGTCTTGACGAGCGCGCGTTGATCCTTGCCGACGGCCTCGATGCCGGCCTCCCGCAGCTGACGCACAAGCCGTGTGCGGTCCGCCGCACCGCGCGGACCAATAATCGCAATGCGCTGCCCGACAATCCCCGAACGCAGGGCCTCCGCGACGCAACCGACGACGACTTCGGCCTCGCCGCGCTCGCCCTCAACCTCGGCCGTGGCGATACCCGCCAGCGAGGGACGCTCAGCGCGTCGGTCCGGCTCCGCCTCACCGAGCCGGCGTTCCAGCGCCGCAAGGCCTGGGTCGCGATCAAACGCGCCCGCAGGCAACTCGACGATGCCGCCACTACCGGCCAAGTCGGCCAGCCGACCGACGACCGGCGTCAAGACCGCAAAGGGGCTCCGCCCAGCCTCGTACGGCAGACTCACAACGGCACGAGCGCGCTGAGCAATCAACGTCAACAGCGTCTCCTGCGCCAAGCTGAGGTCGTCGAAGCCCTGAGCAAAGAGCGCCTCACCTGCAGGCCAAGCAGCCACGTCTCGTCGCAGTGCAGCGATTGCCTCAATCCGCAGACGTGCGCGGTCAACGAACTGTTGCGCATCGAGTGCCGCCCACCAGAGCGCATAACTCTCCGCCAACGAGGCATCGCCTGCGGCACGCACATCGTCCGGTCCGAGCAAAGCCGAACCAAGCCGGTCGAACCGCGCTGCGAGCGTCGCGGGAGCGTCTGGCAAGGCCCGCCGCAGCACGACCTGCCGCGCCGCACCGTGCAGCACCGTTCGTCGATCACCGGTGGCGCGTGCAATGCGCTCAAACAGCGTGTCGAACGTGACGACGTCCGCACCCACCACGCCCGTGGCGCGCGCTAGAAGCTCGCGCTCTGTTACTGCCTTGGCTGCCTGATCGGGCACGACCAGCGCGGCCGTGCGCCCACCAGCGAGTTCGGCAAGGTAGCGCTCGTAGAGCGCCGCGATCTTGCCGGCGTGGGCCGGACCGATGATCAGTTCAAGGGCCACGGCGATTCGTCGCGCCCGAAGGGCAAACCCTTACGAGGTCTGCTCGGGCGGCGACGCCTCGATGCGCTCTGCCACCAACTTGTTGACGCTCTCCATGCCATCAGAGTAGGCGTAATTGATCTTGACGAAGGGCTCCCACTTGACCGGAACCGCATCCTCCGGAAAGATCGCCTCGACCGGGCACTCAGGCTCGCAGGCACCGCAGTCAATGCACTCCTCCGGATCGATCACCAACATGCGATCAGATTCGTGAATGCAATCGACAGGACAGACGTCCACACAGGACCGGTCTTTCGTGTCAATACATGGCTCGGCGATGACGTACGTCACAAGTTCCTCCGCGTCGATTTGCGCGCTGGCAGCATACCCGAGGGTCTACCCGCAAGGCTACGCCGGACTAGGCGTCTTCGTCGCTGAGACGCTGGAGTTCCGCGTCGATGCGAGCGTCGATCCCGAGGGTGGCTGAGGGTGCTTCCGTCACTCGAGCCGGGCTGCGCCGGCGTCGCCAGACGAGCACTAATGCGATCACGATTCCAACCCCCACGAGCACCGCGCCAATCGGCACGAGCCAGGCCACCAGCCCGATCCCTGCTGCGGGTGGTGCCGCAAGCACAGACGGGCCGAAATCCGCCACGAGCGCATCCTTGACCTGCTGCGCCGTCCACCCTTCGAGGCGCTTCTTCTCGACGAAGGCGCGGATGCGGTCGGCTGCTGGACTATGCGAGAGGTCGAGCCGGCTCTGACACGTCGGGCACATCAGCTGGCTCTCGATCTCCGACATCGTGAACTGTGGCTGCGCTGCGGAGGCCAGAGGCACGAGCACCAGCATCACGGCGAGCAGCATGAAGAGGCGGCGAATCACGATGAGGCCTGCGCCGTAGCGATCGCGTCGCGCAGTCCATCAGCGGTGACCTCGCCTGGAAACCACGCCACGGCCCGGCCCTGGGGATCGATCACAAACGTCTCGGGAAACGCGCCGACACCCCAAGCCCGCCCCGCCGCGCCGCCATCATCGTGGACGAGTGGGTACGTCAAGCCGTACGTCACGGCAAAGGCGCGGGCATCGTCACTCAGATCCTGCGTGTCGATCCCCACGAACGCAACTCCCTGCGGCTGCGCTTCCGTGATCCAAAGATCTTGCAAAATCGGCGCCTCATCCTTACAGGGATCGCACCACGAGGCCCAGAAGTTGACCACCACTACCTGGCCCCGCAGCGAGGCCAGGGTGACCTCGCCGTCGCCCGTCAGCAGTGGCAGCGCAAAGTCGGGCGCCGGTGGCTTAGCGCCGGATGCGACCTCAGCTGGAAAAGCGCGTGCGCCCGACGTCTGCATGACGGCTCGTGCCAGCACGATGCCCAAGCCAAGCAACAGGACGGCGACGACGACTGCAACGAGACGCTTCACAGAACCGCAGTCTACGCGCGACCGAGCGCGCTAGAAGATGACAACGGGAGTGCCAACATCAACCAGGCTGTA
Source organism: Thermoleophilia bacterium (assembly GCA_016462095.1). GTDB lineage: Bacteria > Actinomycetota > Thermoleophilia > Gaiellales > F1-60-MAGs149 > F1-60-MAGs149. Next base: position 2,594 of record JAEMTW010000126.1, on the reverse strand, counting down.
GAGCTTCTCGGCCGACGGGATAAACATGCGGATGCACCCGTGAGAGGCGTAGCTCCCAAGCGAGCCCGAGTCGGGTGTGCCGTGAAGGCCGATGTTGTCGCGATCGAGACCCATCCAACGAGTCCCGAGTGGGTTGCCCGGACCTGGCGGTACCGGCTCCGAGTCCTTCGCCCAATCCGAATCGGGCGGATTCCACCACGGGTCTTTCTCCATGATGACAATCGTAAACTTGCCCGCTGGTGTCGGAAACGACGGCGCGCCAACGGCGACCTTGAACTTCAGTACCGCCTTGGCCTTGCCTGCGACTGGCGCGTAGAGACGCACGAGACGCTCGCCTTTCGAGACGACAACCACGTAGCCGAGCTGCTCGAGGGTGGCCGACGGGTTGACTTTCACGAGCGGTATCGCTTCCTGTTGTGCACGCAACAGAGGTTGGCGAATCGCCGCGCGGATCTGATTCTCGACAAGCTTGCCGTTCGGCGCCGAACCAGCCTTGCCGGGCTTGATCATCGGCTTCGCCCGAATCACCCACGCCGAGACACTGCCCTTGTCACTCGAGAGGCGCAAGATTCGCTTGACCTGATCCTTCAACTTCGTCTCGTTGTATTTGGTCGTTACGGGCGTGTTGCCACCCACGGTCCGCGCCACGGCTTCGGTGACCGCAGTCTGCGTGTCGTAGACAGCCTCAAGTTGGCTACTTCGCACCTTAAACACTCGAGTGTCGATGGTGATCATGATCTGCTGCGCAAACGCCGCATTGACCGTCGTCAGCGCCGTCGCTGCATCCATGCCGGAGATGTCGACGCCGGCGACGAGCGAGCCCGCCACGGCAATCACAGGGGTCGGGGCGGGCGCGGGAACCGTTGTGGTGTCCTGCGCAGAGGCACTGGCAGCACCCACGAAGAGTGTGAGCGTCAGGGCAAGTAAGGAGGCAGGGTGTCGCAATCGCATGTGAAATAACCGATTTCAACTCTATCCCACGTTTTCCTGTGCCGATGCTGGCTGTGAGCCCGATCGCTACCGTGTACACGTGTCGCAACCACCGCTCAGTCCGGATGCCGCCGACCGCGAGCTCGAGGTTCAACTTCAGACCGAGCTCGCGCTCGCTAAGGCCGAGCGTGAGGCCACCACGTTGCGTACCTCTGAGCGCCGCAGGGCTCGTTTCCGCTTCCTTCTGATTGTGCTGGTTTTGCTGGCAATCGCCGCTACCTTCGCGTACCTGTCGCTACAAACGCTGCGTTCCGCCTTCGGGGCCTGACGGGTCAAACCGCCGGGCGGTATACCCTGCCGGGATGGCTCGCCGCAATTCGTCGCTCAAACCACAACTCAATCAGGTCCGTACGTGGGTTGCCGAGGGCGTCACCGATATCTGGATCGCCCATCAGCTGGAGACGACGCCTGCCGAGGTTTCGGCGTTTCGTCGCCAGCAAGGATTGCTGCGGCCCGATGAGGCTGCAGCTGCACCAGCCGCGCCGAAGCCGCGCCGAGCGCGCGCCAGCACGGCTGCAACCCCGCGGGCACGCGCTCCGAAGGTCGTTGCCGAAGAGGTCTCGCCGGTCGAGTCCAGCGCGGACGACGCGCCCGACGAGACAACAGCGGATGGCGAAGCCCCTGCCAAGCGCCGCCGTCGTGGCCGTCGTGGCGGCCGTGGTCGTGGTCGCTCCAAGGTCGAGACGATCGCCGCCACCCTCGAACGCGACGATCAGGGCGTCACGATTCGGATCGATGCGGCTGTCCTCGAGCTGAACATTTTCCGCGAGCACTGGCTCGAGCTGACCAGCGGCGTCATCACAGTCAGCGCCGACGGCATCACGTTCGCAGTAGCACCGCCCGAGAGCGACGAAGAGCCCGCAGACGACGTCGAGCAGGCTGTCACCGAGGAGGAGTCGGAGCCCGCAACCAGCTAGTCGGTCGCCTGTTGCGCCTCGGCAGCGCAATCAGGTATTGGGCCACGTTGCAGGGAGGATGCGACGAAGGGGTCAGACCCTTTTGTCGCATGCCCATCCCATTCAGCAGAGAAGTCAGAGTCCTCATTATGGGAATGCGACAAAAGGGTCTGACCCCTTCGTCGCATCCTCATTGTCGAGCGAGCGGACCTGGATCGCGCGTGGTGGGTGACGCGCTACTTGCGTGCGTCGCGCGCGCTGCGCTGCAGACGGGCGCAGGCGAGGTCGACGAGCAGCGGCGTTGAGCGTGGCGGCGGGTTTGGGCTCGCGGCATCGAGCGCGACGTCTGGAGCCCACCGGTCCGCTTCGCGCCAGACGTCGGCGAGTTGGTCTAAGGAGTACGACTGCCCCACTTTGCGGACGAGCTCGCTGTAGATCGCCGCGTAAGCCCGCTCGAACGCGCCGAGGCCCCGGACGTCGAGACCCGCACGCACGCGGCGAGCAGTGCCGGGCGCCTCGCCCCAGGCCTGGATCGCCACCTCCGTCTTGGGATTCGGGTTCACGTCAGCTGCTCCATGCAGCACCGCGACGGCAGGCCCCCAGCCTCGGCCAGCAGCGCCTCGCCAATTGGGTACGGCGGTGCTGCCAGCGCAAACGCGACGTGGGCGTGAAGGCACTTGACGCCCCGCTCCGAATGCACGCCGCCAA
>JAEMTW010000312.1 GCA_016462095.1 Thermoleophilia bacterium | reverse complement strand
GCATCGGCTGCGGTGGCCCACTCGATCGTTTCTCGGAGACGCGCGACCAGTTCGTCGCGGGCTTCCGAATTTCGCAGCGCATCTTGCCGGTCCTCTGCCCTCCCTGCACGGGCTCGGTTGATCGACCGTGCTTTTGTCCGACGTGTGGTGCGGCTTTCGCGGCCGATGCCGTCTCGACGCATGGCGAGGAGGGTCGCACCGGGTATTCGGCGCGCTGCCCTCAGGGCCATCTGTTCAGCGGCGCTCTGCCTGGCTGAGTCGTTACCACTCAACCAACGGCGCCATATCGCCTACGCGATGGAGTCGGGACGAGAGGATTTGAACCTCCGACCACTCGGCCCCCAGCCGAGTGCGCTACCAGACTGCGCCACGTCCCGATAGCGGGACTCTACCAAGCGCGAGCGATTAGGCGGCCACGGCAGGTGGACGCGACCACGATTCTTGTCTCCGACGCTTTAGTCTTTGACGCGTGAACGAAGCCGAATTCGATCAGGCTGTCGAGGCCGCACTTGATGAGTTGCCGGAGTGGGTCTTGCCGCGCTTGGAGAACGTCGCGATTCTCGTCGAGGAGGAGGACACGGATGAGCCGGACATTCTTGGCCTCTATATCGGCGTGCCGGAGACGATCCGTGGCCACGAGGAGCCGTTTGAGCCTGCGCGGATTCTGATCTTTCGGCGGCCGCTCCTCGCGATGACGAATGATCCGAAGGTGCTGCGTGAGGAGATCCGCATCACCGTCCTGCACGAGGTCGCCCACCACTTTGGAATCTCGGAGGAGCGTCTCGAGGAGCTCGGTTACGGCTAGTCGGTCGCGAGTCGGGTGAGCGTGGCGGTGGCCTCACGCTCGACGAGGCCGCTGATGTCGAGTTCGAGCGCCCGCACGAGTCGTTCTGCAACGAGCCGCATGACGTCGTCGGATGTGCGACCAAGAGCCTGCCCATCGATCGCCGAGTTGTGAAGCCGATGGACGGCGTCGACGAGCACGACTCGTTCGGCACCCACCCATTGCTCGGGCAGGTATACGAGCCGCGGGTCGTCGTTGCGGCGAATGCTCTCCCGGAGGCGTTCGGGGAGTGCGGATAGGCGTTTGGTTCGCAACACCGCGACTGTGCCAGCGATCCCGGAGCCGAGCGATTGCACGACCAGTATTGGACGCACTTTGGCGGGCACGTTGACAGCAAACTGGGGTCGTGGCCCACGCTCGCGAAGCAGTGCCGAGATACCAGCAAAGTCGAGCCCACCTGACCACTCATCGCCAACGAATGGCGCCTCGAAGTCGTAGGGCACGAGCGCCCAGCGCAGTTCGCCTCGTAGCGGCGGAGTTACTGCCACGAGCCTTCGCGTCCAATACTGTCGAGTTCGGCCTGCGTCAACTCGTCGTCGTCGACCCAGGCCGCAACGGCTGCCTCGGAGATCGCTGGGGCGGCATGCTGCGGGATCGCTGCTCGCAGCACTTCGATCAGGCGATAGTCCTCGATCGTGACGACAGCGGAGATCGGCTCGCCGTGGCGCGTGATGATGACGGCTTCGCCTGGCGCAACCTTGGGCACCCGCACTTGGTCGGCGGTCTTCGTGGTGATCTTCATGCCCCCAGCATACTCCACACCGTACGAACTAGACAAGTTCCGTACGGATTGAAGC
>JAEMTW010000125.1:1851-5800 GCA_016462095.1 Thermoleophilia bacterium | reverse complement strand
GCTGGGCGATGGCCAAGGACCGCTATAGCGCTGCTGATATTCGTGTGCTCGAGGGTCTTGAGCCCGTGCGCGTGCGCCCGGGCATGTACATCGGCGGTACTAATAGTCGCGCGCTGCACCACCTGCTCTGGGAGGTAATCGACAACTCGGTCGATGAGGCACTGGCTGGACGCTGCTCGACGATTCGCACCGTCATGGACGACAACGAGGTGATTACGATCTCGGACGACGGCCGTGGCATCCCCGTCGACATCCATCCCGAGCAGGGCGTCTCGGCGCTCGAATTGGTCTTTACGAAGTTGCACGCTGGCGGCAAGTTCGGCGACGGTGGCTACAAGGTCTCCGGTGGTCTGCACGGCGTCGGCGCGAGCGTGACCAACGCACTCTCCGAATGGCTGGAGGTCGAGGTCCGGCGCGACAAGCGCCTCTGGTCACAGCGGTATCAGCGCGGCATCCCCGACGGGCCCGTCAAGGATGTGCGCGCGCTCGAGAAGGGCGAAGGCACCGGCACGACCGTGCGCTTTACCCCCGACCGGACGATCTTCGACAAGAACGCGCACCTCTCGCCAACGACGGTCCAGCAGCGCCTGCGCGAGAAGTCATTTCTCGTTCGCAACCTCACGTTCCAGCTGCGTACGCCCGACGGGACCGAGCACGAGTACCGCAGCAAGGAGGGCCTCGCCGACTATGTGCGCGAGCTCAACGAGAGCCGCGACGTCGCGCATCCGGGCATCGTCTCCCTGTCGGGCACGTCCGGTGGTATCCCGATCGAGATCGCGCTGCAATGGACGATGTCGGCCGACGATCGTGTCTTCAGTTTCTGCAACGTCGTCAACACGGTCGATGGCGGAGCGCACGTCTCGGGCCTGCGCCGCTCGCTGACCCGCGTCCTCAACCAGGCTGCCTTCGACGCTGGGCGACTGAAGAAGGACAAGGCCGAGACGCTCGACGCCAAGGACGTCGCCGATGGCCTGACCGGCGCCATCTCAGTGATGCTCGAGAACCCACAATTCGAAGGCCAGACCAAGGGGCGCCTCAACAACCAAGAGGCACAGACCGCCGTCACGGCTTTCACGACCCAGGCGCTGACCGACTGGCTGGCCGACAAGAAGAACGCCGACGACGCCAAAAAGATCCTCGACCGCGTCGTGCTCGCCCGCGATGTGCGCCTCGCCAAAGCCAAGATCTCGAAGAAGTTGCGCAACGCCGCGACCTCGATCATGAGCGACTCGAATCTGCCGGGCAAGCTGGCGGACACGATCGATAATCCGGCGATCCCTAACTCGGAACGCGAGATCTTTATCGTCGAGGGCGACTCGGCCGGTGGTAGTGCCAAGCAGGCACGCGACAACGCGACCCAGGCGATCCTGCCGATTCGCGGCAAGATCCTCAACGTGCTCGGCGCCAAGAATGGCAAGGCCTTCGACAACACCGAAGTCGATTCGATTCTCGTCGCACTCGGCGGTCGGAAAGACGTGATTGGCGCGACGCTCGTCGCGACGCTTGAGGAAGAGCAGCTCCGCTACGGCAAGGTCGTCATCACCGCCGATGCCGATGCCGACGGCGCACATATCGCCAACCTGCTGATCACGCTCTTCCACGAGCTCTTCCCTGACCTCTTGGCAGGCGGCCGCATCTTCTTGGCCCGCCCACCGCTGTTCCGTATCGCCCTCAAAGACGGTGCGCTCTACGTGCACACGGAAGAGGAGCTCAAAGAGGCGCTCAAGACCACGAAGCGCACGGGCGAGCACGTCACACGCTTTAAGGGCCTCGGCGAGATGAATCCCGACCAACTGCGCGAGACCGTCTTCGATCCGGCCACGCGCCGTCTCCTGCAGATCTCAATCGAAGATGCAGCCGAGGCCGCTAAGACCGTCGACCTCGTGATGGGCTCGAACCCGGCCCCACGCCGCGCCTGGCTCGAAGAGACAGCGGGCGACTCCGAGGTGCTCGTATGAGTAAGGAGCCGCAAGAGGAGCAGCTGGACCTGTCGGTCGAGATCGACGACGAGACGACCGCGGAGCACGACAAGGCGGACGACGCCAGCGAGCCCACGGCCGAGTCGGCACCGCTCGACACCGATAAGGATGATGAGGCCGAGGAGTCTGATGACGACGAGGACGCCAACGAGACGTCCGACGAGGCACCCACGGGTGGTGACGACGATGACGATGGCGGGAGCCGCATCGCCCGACTCGACTGGGATGGCGACTCCGTCGATGCCTCCGATGCGCTGCTCGACCGCGCCTACGCGTACGGCATGTACGTCAATCTCGGCCGCGCTCTGCCGGACGTGCGCGATGGCCTAAAGCCCGTCCAACGCCGCATCGTCCACGCGATGGACGAGCTTGGTGGCCGCGCGGGTCGGCCGTATCAGAAGTCGGCCCTGACGGTTGGCCACGTGATCGGTAACTACCACCCACATGGCGACTCGGCGGTCTACGACGCAATGGTTCGCATGGCTCAGGGCTTCGTGCTCAACGTGCCACTCGTCGATGGTCAGGGCAACTGGGGCAGCGTTGGCCCGAAGGAGTACTCGGACCCGCCGGCCGCCTACCGCTACACGGAGGCGCGCCTCTCCCCCGCCGCGACTGCCTGGCTCGCCGATCTGCGCCCCGAGATCGTGCCCGAGTACAAGCCGAACTTCACGGAGAAGAAGCAAGAGCCGTGGGTTCTGCCCGTCACGTTCCCGAACCTGCTCGTCAATGGTTCGCGTGGCATCGGCTGGTCGATGGCGTGCGAGATCCCGCCGCACAATCTCGCTGAGGCGTGCGCCGCCGCGATCATGCTGGCCGAGAACCCGGACACGACGCTCGAGGACATCCTGACGGTCATGCCCGGCCCGGACTTTCCGACCGGCGGCATCCTCGTCGATCCGTCCGCGCTGCCCGAGGCCTACGCCAAGGGCCAAGGCACAACCCGTCTGCAGGCGCGCTTCCACACCGAGCCGCTGCCGGGTGGTGTGCAGGCAATCGTCGTCACCGAGCTGCCGTATGGCGTCTCACCCGACCAGATCGTGGCCGAGGTCGTCAAGGCCGCACGCGCCGACAAGATTCGCGACGTCACCGAGATGCCGCGCAACCTGACCGACCGCCACGGCACGCGTGTCCAGATCCGCTGCAAGCGCGGCGGTAGCCTCGATCGACTGATCTCCGACCTCTTCCGCACGACCTCGCTGCGCGTGACGGTTGGTATCAACATGACCGTCCTCGTCGAGGGCACGCCACGCCAGATCGGCCTGCGCGAGGCGCTCGACCGCTTCGTCGACTTCCGCTTCACGATCGTGACACGCCGCCTCGAGTTCGAACGCGACGAGCTGCTGCGCGAGCTGCACCGCCTGATTGCGATCCTCGCTGCTCTCGACGCGATCGATGCCGTGATCAAGATCGTGCGGGCCTCCGAGGATGATGACGACGCGAAGCTGCAGCTGATCGCGAAGCTCAAGGTCACCCCGCACGGCTCCGACAAGGCCGTGCCGATCGACGACGAGCAGGCGCAGTGGATCATCGACATGCCGATCAAGCGTCTGGCGCGCCTCAACCGCCTCAAGCTCGAGGAGGAGCGCACCCAGAAGGGCGAACGCGTCGACGAGATTGGTCGCATCCTCGACTCGCATGCTGCACTCAAGAAGATCGTGGTCGGCGAGCTCAAGCAGGCGGCCGCCCTGTCGGGTCCACGTCGCACGGTGCTCGGTGGCGAGGCCTCGGGCGTCACGATCGAGTCTGGCTCGGGCAAGACCGCGGCGACTGTCGACGTCGTCGCGCGTCCGAAGACCGAGGCCTGGTTGGGCTCGACCCGGGGCGGCCTCTTTGCGGCGCTTTCGCGTTCCTCGATGCCGACGGCGTTCCCGATCGACATCCAGCCGGGCGATCGACCACTGCCCGTCCTCGAGACCGATTCGGAGAGCGAGATTCTCTGCTTTACGGCCGATGGTCAGATTGCACGGCTG
>JAEMTW010000125.1:0-1841 GCA_016462095.1 Thermoleophilia bacterium | reverse complement strand
GCTGCGCATCAACGAACTACCGCTCTCGTCGCGCACCGTGCGTGGCGCTAAGGCGCTCCAGCTGGCGCGTAATCAGGAGCTCGTCGCGCTCGCTCCCGCCACTGCCGAGTTTGTCTTGCTGGTCAGCGAGGGCGGCGAGATCAAGCGCTGTACGCCCGACTCGCTGTCTGGCTCCCACGGCACCCCCACGCCTGCCTTCGGTCTTCCCGACGGCGATCGCCTCGTCGCCGCCGTCGCACACGCCGAAGGTGCGGAGATCCTGATCGCCACCGCGGCGGGCAAGGTGCTGCGTACCGCTATGAAGCCGATCCGTCCGGTCAAGAGCGCGTCGGCGGGTGGCGTCCTCGGCATCAAGCTCGCGTCAGGCGATCGTGTGATCGGCGCCTGCGCCGTCACCCCCGGCGATCTCTACGTCGCGCACGAGAGCGGCTTTGGCAAGCGCGTTGCGATCGACGACATCCCCACCAAGGGTCGCGGCGGCGGCGGCGTGGCCTTGGCTTCGCCCGACAAGCCTTCGAAAGAACCAGCCGGTCTCGTCAGCGCCATTGCCTGCTCCGAGGCCGCCCCGGTCGCAACGCTGCTCTCGGGCCAGATCCTCGCGGTGCCCGAGACCGAGGCGGCAAACCGTGCCGCCGTCTCGCGCCCACTCGTTGACACGATGGTTGGCGACGAAGTGATCACCCTCTCCTAACCGAGCCTCAGTTCGGCAGGTACTGGACGAGCGCCTTGCAGGACGTGGGCAGCCCGGTCGCCTTGACGGGCGTCACCGTGTTCAGACAGGCAACCAGAGCGCGTCGTTGCCGAGCGCCACGCGCCGCGCCTTGCCCGCCGCGACGAGGTCGACCAGTGCCTGCTCCGCCACCGCGAGATTCGGGTCGTCGTTGCGTGCGCACATCAGCAGTGCGACCTCGCACGTCACGAGACCACGAGGGAATGCCGGCAGCGTCTCGTCGGGACCAGCGGGACCGCGTTGGGTCAGCGTCGGATCGAGGTTGGCAATGCAGACGTCATACGCAGTCAACGACTGCCAACCAGCCGCGACCAGCGTGCGACAGTCGTGCTCGAAGACGAGGCTCGGTGCGGTGTACCGCTCTGGGCCATCCGTCTGCGCCGTCTTGCCTTGGGCGCTCGCGGGTGGCGCGACGGAGCGAGCCTCGGCACGGTCGGCCTGATAGAACGCCTCGACCTCGGGATCATCAAGCCCAGCCAGCACAGCGTCGGCGTCGATGCCACTAACCGAACGCACGACCGCCTCCAAAACCTCGAGGCTGTCATGGCATCGCGGGTTCGTAAACCACGAGAAGCGCAGCGCTCGTAACAGGGCCTCACCCGCCTCGTACCCCTGACGTCGCGCACTGACCACAAGGCGGCAGGCGAGGCCAGTACCGGCAGGGCCTTCGCGCAGGTCCGTGCTGTAGGGCATGTGAAAGCGATCGCGAAACTCGATGTTCCACTTCGTCATCTGATCGCCCGTGTAGCCCCGCGCCACGTACTGCTCCGCGCTCTCGGTCAAGCCAATCAACACCGTCCGCCACTCGAGCCCATCGCCGTAGCGCCACTCGAGTGCCCGCAGGTGGGGTTCGGCGGAGTAGGCCCAGGGACAACCCGGGTCGGTGTGATGGACGACAGTGATGCTCATGGCGTCAGCGTAGCCGGATGCGACGAAGGGGTCAGACCCTTTTGTCGCATCGCCAGGAGGCAAAACCGGATAGCGCGGATGTCACGAAGGGGTCAGACCCTTTTGTGACATCGCCAAAAGCAAACGCATAGAACCTGGCGCCATGCAATGTCACGAAGGGGTCAGACCCTTTTGTGACATCGCCAAAAGCAAACGCATAGAA
>JAEMTW010000311.1:551-1651 GCA_016462095.1 Thermoleophilia bacterium | reverse complement strand
AGCGCGCGCAGGATGTCATAGGCGACCCGTACTTCCTCGACCGGATCGACCGACAGCGAGACGCGGATCGTGTCGCCGATGCCCTCTTCGAGCAGCGTGCCGATACCGATCGACGATTTGACGGCACCCGTCACGAGCGTGCCGGCCTCCGTCACGCCGAGATGCAGCGGATAGGGCACCCGTTGCGCGAGCGCACGGTAGGCGCCGATCATGACTGGCACCGACGTCGACTTGACGGAAATTTTGAAATCGTGGAACTCGAGTTCTTCGAGCAGCTCGACCTCCTCCATCGCCGCCTGCACCAGCGCGCCGATCGGGTCGGCCGTAGCCGTCCACTTGAGGTGCTCGGGCAGCGAGCCAGAGTTGGCACCAATCCGCAGTGGCGTCGAGGTCTCCTGCGCCTTGGCAACAACTTCGCGCACCTTGTCGGCACCGCCAATGTTGCCGGGATTGATGCGCACCGCAGCCACGCCAGCGTCCATTGCCCGCAGCGCCAGCGAGGCGTTGAAGTGGATGTCGGCAATGATCGGGACGCTGCTCTCCGCGATGATGCGCGGCAGGGCGTCGACGTCGGGTAGACCCGGCACGGCGACGCGAACAATGTCGACGCCGGCATCGGCGAGGCGCGCGATTTGCGCGAGCGTCGCGTCGGCATCAAATGTCTTCGTCGTCGTCATCGACTGCACGGCAATCTGGGCGCCACCGCCAATCAGCACGCCACCTACGTTGATCTGTCGTTCGCTTGCCATCTCGGGAAGTCTACTCCTGCCCTACGGACCGGTGAACCGGCTGATGTCGTTATTGAGGCCGATCACAAACAGCATCAAGACCAGCGCGATGCCGACGATGCTGACACGTTCGATCACGACGCGCGAGAGTGGCTTGCCTCGACGCAATTTCTCGGCGAGCGCGACCATGATATGACCGCCATCGAGCGGCAAGAACGGCAAGAGGTTAAAGATCGCGAGGGCCAGCGAAACGACGCCGAGCGTCCAGAGGAAGCTGCCCTGCTTGACGCTCTCCTCCGACGTCGCGGTAATCCCCACGATGCTGGAGACTTGGTTGTGTCCGTCGCTGGTCGTGAAAATCTTCGTCAGCCC
>JAEMTW010000311.1:0-541 GCA_016462095.1 Thermoleophilia bacterium | reverse complement strand
GCTCGCGTTGCACACCCGCCGAAACCTGCTGGAAGGTAAAGCCCAGCAGCCAGCGCCCGTCGACCGACTCCGGACGCACAGGCGTCAGCGTCTTCGTGGTGTCACCACGCCGAACCGTCAGCGTGATCGGACCACCCTTGGTGCCCTGAACCTGCTCGGAGACCTTCTGCCAGTCACCGCTAACGTTGGTGCCATTGACCGAGAGAATCCGATCGCCCGGCTGCAGGCCCGCGGCGGTAGCGGGTTTGCCGGAGACGTTGGCGACGTTCGTCGTCGGCTTCTCGATTGGAAAGCCGTGCCAGAAGAAGACGGTAAAGATCACAAGCGCGGCAATCACGTTGGCACCCGGTCCGGCCAGAATGATCGCGATGCGACGCCAGACTGCGAGTCGCCAATACGCGCGCCGGTCGAGGTCGTCGCGCAGTCGCGTAAGGTTTTTCTTGGTCTCTTGGTACGTCTTCGGATGCAAGAGGTCCTGGTCGGCGTCGAGCGCAAGCAGCGCACGATCGGCTGTCGCCTGGCCGTCAGCGTCGAGTACGAT
>JAEMTW010000310.1 GCA_016462095.1 Thermoleophilia bacterium | reverse complement strand
TGCGGCGTGATGATGTGCCCCTCGAGGCCATAGGCCATCGCGGCGTTGCGGCGACGCTCCAGCTCGCGCACGCGGTCGGGCGTCGTCGCCACTTCGAGGCTGCCGACGGCGGCCCAGGTCTCGCGGTCGGGCGTGTTGTACGAGTCGTAGGTCTGCGCGCTCCACTGTGCGAGCGTGCAGAGCAGGCGGCTGGTGCCGGTCTGAAAGACCAGGCCAGGGGCGTGGTACGTCGAGCCGCCCGTGTGGCTCAGCGGACCTTGGTCGATCACGACCACGTTCGTGACGCCTGCCTGGACGAGCTCCCAAGCCACCGACGTGCCGACGATGCCTGCACCGATGATGACGACGTCAGCCTTGGTGTCCATCGCTCACGCTCCTTGGGTGGCGCCAGCAGCGCCGATGGGGGTTCTGATGAGTCGCTCGAGCTCGCGCTCGAGGCCGTGCTCGCCCGTCTCGACGATCTCGAGCGGGAGTCCAAGGCGTTGCGCGGCCTGAGCGGCCTGGGTCCGCAGAGCGGCGGTTGGCTCTTGGGCGAGCCAGATGACGCGCCGGTACTCGCGAAAATAATCATCGCGCAATTCCGGGTGCCGATCGAGACCGAGCTCTTGGATGACAAGACGGTCAAAGCCCTTCAGCAGCGCGTCGGTGAGGATGTACGTGCCGGGTTCTTCGGCGAGCAGCTTGGCCAACCGCTCCTCGCCCGCGAAGACGTCGTAGCAGTGGGCGCCATGGAGTCGCTCGAGCCCAAGCTCGCCGATCACCTCATCGAGTGCACCGTAGGTGCCACAGTCGGCATAGGCGACCGCGATGTGGTCGACCGTGCCATCGAGCTCGGCCACCTTCGCGCGCACGGCCGGGGCAATCCGCTCGGGGCGCTGGTGGAGCAGTGGTGGCAGGGGGTAGATCGCGACGTCCCAGCCTCGTCGCTTGCTGATGTTCTCGACGTGTCGCGTGAGCACACCGCAGGTGATGATCGCGACGGTTGCCATGACTACACGGGGAACGCGAGCTGCTCGATGAAGCGGTCGTTGAAGTCGGTGCGGTCGGACAGCTCGACGTACTCAATCTCGTTGATTAGCGCACTGCCGGCATGGCGTTCTTGGATCGAGAGGATCGCCATCTTGGCGCCCTCACCCGCGACGTTGCCGGCGCTGATGATGCGGGGGATCGGAAGCTTCGGGACGAGGCCAATGCGGATCGCGCTGGCGGCAGAGAGGTACGAGCCGAAGCTGCCGGCGAGCAGCACCTGCTGGATCTCCGACTCCTCGATGCCGAGCTCTTCGATCATCAGCTTCCAACCGGTCGCGATTGCGGCCTTGGCGAATTGGAGCTCGCGGACGTCGCGCTGCGAGAGGAAGATGGCCTTGTCGGTGTCGCCGGGGGTGCCGGTCCAAGCGAGCACGAACGCGCGTAGACCGTCCAGCTCGATCAGGCGATCGACGAGGGCGGGGTGGCTGATCGCTGCCTCGTCGGTGGTGATCAGCTTGCCGGACGAATCGAGCAGTCCGATCTTGACGAGCTCGGCGACGGCATCGACGAGACCCGAGCCGCACATGCCGACCGGCTCGACATCGCCGATGACGCCCAGCTCGACGTCGGTCTCGGTGAGCTTGACGACTTCGATCGCACCGTCGGCGGCACGCATGCCGCAGCG
>JAEMTW010000309.1 GCA_016462095.1 Thermoleophilia bacterium | reverse complement strand
GAGCGGTGGGATGGGCAGCATGTTGAACACGGCGAGCAAGACGTTCGTCGAAAACGCGAGCGCGAGAAACTCGCCGAGTAGGCCTGTCGGATATGAGAAGACCCAGATGTAGATCACGACCGTCACGTAGGCGATCGCAATGTTTGTTACTGGGCCGGCAATTGCCACAATCGCCATGCCGCGCTGGGGATGGTTGAAGAAGCGAGGCTGCACGGGGATCGGCTTGGCCCAACCGAAGATGAAGCCGGTTGCAATCCACGAGATCGCAAACATCGCCGAACCCAGAGGATCGATGTGGACGAGTGGGTTGAGCGTGAGGCGCCCCATCATCTTTGCCGTCGGGTCGCCGAGGCGATTGGCTGCCCAGGCGTGGGCCAGTTCGTGCAGCGCCATCGAGAAGATCAGCACCGGCAGAATGAGAGCCAGAAGCTCGAGGTTCTGGCCCGAGAAGCGTTCCGAAAGGTCGGGCATTGCCCGCAGCGTACATTGACCCGGCGCGTTACCCTCACGGCATGTCGCTCGCCTGGGACAATTGGGAGGCCTTCCCGCTCTTGCGTTGGCAGGGGCCGGAGGGCATCGTCGCGGTCTTTAGCGGTCGTCAAGGTGGCGTCTCGACCGGGCCGTTCGCGTCGCTCAACTTGGGCCTGACGACGGGTGATGATCGGTTGGCGGTGGCCGAAAATCGGCGGCGCCTCTGTGCGGCCGCGGGAGCGGACCCCGCACGCACGGTGCAGAACCATCAGGTTCATGGCACCGTCGTTCGCGTTGCCGAGCCAATGCTGGGCGGCTACCTCGATCCGCAGGGCGACCTGCCACAGGCCGACGCGCTGATCACCCGCGAGGCCGATCTTGCTCTCGTTGCCCTGTCCGCAGATTGCGTGCCGATTGTGATTGCCGCCCTCGATGGCTCCGCAGTCGCCGTCTGTCACGCCGGTTGGAAGGGGCTCGTTGCGGGTGTCGTCGAGGCGACGGTTGCTGCGCTTGGCGCGGGTGCCTACGCGGCCGCCATTGGTCCGTGTGCGGGGCCACCGGCCTACGAGGTTGGCGAGGATGTTGCGGCCCCATTGCGCGAACGCTTCGGTGAGGGCGCGGCCTATCGCGGCACGGCCGACCTCGCCGCCTGCGCCGGGCTCGCATTGTTCTCCGCTGGTGTGAGCCCCGACGCGATTGACATTGCCGGTATCTGCACGATCACCGAGTCCGACGACTTCTTCTCGTATCGTCGCGACGGTGCCGCGACTGGACGACAGGGCGTGATCGCCTACCGTGAAGACCTATGACACGTAATCCCGACGATGTGAAGGCCGGCGTCGCCGCCACGCAGCAGCAGGTCAACGAGGCCTGCGCGCGCGTTGGGCGCGACCCGGGTGGCGTCGAGATCGTCGCGGCCGTCAAGTACCTCGCAGTCGAAGATCTACCGCTGCTGCATGCCGCTGGTATCCGCCGCGTGGGTGAAAACCGCACGGATCAACTGATCGCTAAGCAGGATGCGCACGGCGAGTTGTTCACGTGGGACTTCATCGGTCATCTGCAGAGCCGCAAGGTCAAGGAGATCATCGGTCGCATCGCGTTGATTCACTCGTTGTTCACCGAGTCGACGGCAGACCAGTTGCAGACGCGCTCGCTGGAGCTGCAGGATGTGCTGATCGAAGTCAACGT
>JAEMTW010000124.1 GCA_016462095.1 Thermoleophilia bacterium | reverse complement strand
GTCTCGAAGAACACGCAGGTGTTCTCGTCGGGCGAGGGTTTGACGATGCTGGAGGAGGTCGAGCCCGAGTCGCTTGAGAAGCGTCGTAGCCTGATCGACTCCGATGCGCCCTTGCACCAGCATCTGCGTCGCGTTGTCTCACCGCTCTTTACCCCCAAGGCAATCAACGCTCACGAGGCCTTTGCGCGCGCGACTGCCGCCCGGCTACTGGATACGGCAACTGCGGGGGGCGAGTTCGACTGGGTGCTCGATGTCGCGGAGCCTCTGCCGATCACCGTTTTGCTCAACATCCTTGGCGTGCCCGGCGAGGATGCGGACCGCCTGATCACCCTGTCGAATCAGATGATTGCGATCGACGATCCCGACTATGCGCCCGACTACGACAGCCTGCCACCAGGCATCGATCCGAAGGATCTGCCGTTTGGCAGTCCGGCCTCGTACCACGTGTTCGAGTACGGCCGCAAGATTGGTGAGGAGCGCCGCGCCCACCCGACTGATGATCTCGTCTCGCGTCTGATCCACTCCGATGTTGATGGCGACCAGTTGACGCCGCTCGAGTACTGCAACATGTTTCAGATCCTGATCTTGGCGGGCAACGAGACGACGCGCACGACGCTGACGCACGGCATGAAGGCGTTTATCGATAACCCGGATCAGCTCGCGCTGTTGAAAGCTCAGCCAGAACTGATGAACAAGGCCGTCGAGGAGATCATCCGTTGGGCGACGCCGGTGCTGTACATGCGCCGCACGGCGCTGGAAGACACGGAATTGCGCGGGCAGCAGATCAGCAAGGGCGACAAGGTTGTCATGTGGTACATGAGCGCGAACTACGACGAGGACGTCTTCGACGACCCGCACGCGTTCAACATCGCCCGCGACCCCAACCCGCATCTCGGCTTCGGCGGTGGTGGTCCGCACTTCTGCCTTGGCGCGTGGCTTGCACGCCTGCAGATCCGCGTCGTGCTCGAGGAGCTGATCGAGCGCGACCTACGCCTTGAGTCGAACGGTCCGTCCCGTCGGGTCCGCTCGAATTTCGTCAACGGCGTCAAGTCGATGCCCGTTCGCATCGCCTAACGACAGGCGCTAACCCTCTTCGACGATTGAGATAGCGCCCGTTGGACAGCCGTCGCAGAGCGCACGCGCAACATCCATGTCGACGGCAACGCCCGTGACGTGCGAGATGCCGTCGTCGCCAAGCTCGACTGCCTCTTCGGCGATCTCTTCGCACTTGCCAATACCCACGCAGGTGTCGGGATCGATGGTGATGAAAACCTTCATCGGGGTGCCTCCTCGGTCGACCTCACGGTATCAGGCGACCAAGCGATATCAGCCGCGTTAGGAACTGCGCGGATCGTTGGTGATCTTGCCGAGCCCTGCCTGAAGGCGAGCGGTACCGCGCACGTGTGCCTCCATCAGCGACCGTGCTCGAGTGGGCTTCTTGGCTGTGATTGCTCGCACGAGTTCGGCGTGCTCACGATCGGCGATCGCAAGGACGGCGTCGGTCGTGGGGAGGAAGCGGCTGATGCGATAGGCCTCGGCGCGCAGTTCGGCGATGCGCGTGACGAGCCGTGGCGAGCCGGAGGCGTCGCCGATCACGAGGTGGAGCAGGGCGTCACGTTCGCTCCAGGCCTCAAATGGCTGCATACCGAGCATGCCGTCCACGATCGACTCGAGCAGCGCACACTGCTCTGGCGTTGCGCGTTCTGCGGCGAGGGCAGCCGCACCACCCTCGACGACCGCACGCTCGGTCGCGAGGTCTTCAAGCGCACCGGCGGTCGGTGCATCCGCTGCCGGCAAGAGATCCACAGCGGCGCCTTCGGTGATGAAGGTACCGCCGCCACGACCACGCCTGGTCTCGATCAGCCCCGCGCTACGGAGCACGACGAGCGCACTACGCAGCGAGACGGCCGAGATGCCGAGGGCCGCGGCCAACTGCATCTCGGCCGGCAGACGATCGCCGGGTCGGAGCAGCCCGAGCCCGATCGCCTCACCGAGCCGAGCGACCGTCTCGGCCACCGCGCCTGCACCCCGCACGGGCGTAAAGACCGTTCGCTCGACAAGTCGGCGAACGGTCTCGCGCTCGGTCTCTGGTGCGGTCTGACTCACGCGTCCGCGACGTCGATGGCCGCGTCTTCGATCATCTCTTCGAGCTCGTAACTGTCGTGTGCTTCGGTGAAGTGCTGGTTGACTTTGGCGACCAACTCGTCGAGGTCTGCCGCCGTGATGACAACGCCGCACTCGTGCTCATTACAGGCCCATTGCTTGCTCATTCCTAGCCCGCCTCGACACCGATCACAAAGTCGATGCTGGGATCGAGAATGTCGTCGATCAGCGTCTGGTCGACATCGATACCAAGCTCGCGACAGCGATTCTTGTAGTGTCGAACCTTCTGCAACTGATACTTGTCAAGGTTGAGTTCGGGCACGAAGCGCTGGTATTCGAGCATGCCAACCGCGTTGCCGCGATACAGGTTGATCGTGTCGTGCACGATCTGTGCGTACTCCGGATGCTCTTCGATCAGCTCGCGACAGGCCGTCGTGCCGAACGTGATGTGACGTCCCTCGTCGGCGATGATTTCCTTGAAGCCGTGGCGGAGGGTTGGTAACGCGTTCCAGATGTCGCACGTGTCGATCACGATCTCGTACGACGGCATCGTCAGCACGCCCTCAACCCAGACGTTGTAGAGCGTCGCGAAGCGGACAAAGCCTTCTTCGATCGCCTGGATGTCGCCTGCGTGACAGGCGTCGAGCAGCTGCTGGCCGTAGAACGGCAGACCTTCGTAGACGGGCTCGCCGGTCGAGAAGCGGCCGGACGGATCGACGGTCTTCTCGCGGTCGATCCAGTAGGGGCGAAGCTCGTCGGGCTCGACGGCGTCGAGCACCTTGTCGTGCCAGATCGCAAAGAACTGCGAGTGGCGTGCCTCTTCGACCATAAAGGTCGAGAGGTACATGACCCAGTCGAACTTGCCGAGCATGTGCGCGGCGTAGATCATCGGCAGGAGCTCGTCGGTGACCTCTTGCTCGCCAGCGAGGAAGCGCACCGTGATCATCGCGATGCCCTTCTGCTGCTCGGGTGTCAGCTTCTCGAAGTCGGCGCGATCCTGGCTGTAGTCCCATTCGCCAGGGTCCCAGGTCTTGCGCAGGGCCTTCTCGTACTTGCGGTAGATCGGGCCAGCCATCATGTCGCGGGTAAAGCGCAGGCGCGACTCGAGTGTGCGCTCCGGAAGGTCTTCGATCGTAGACATCTCGCTCCTCAGCAGGTTGAAACTCTAAAACTAGAGGTTATAGTACAAGGCTGCCAAGAGATGTCAACACGCTCGGAGCGGAGGTCGTGCGGCTGAACAACTGTCAGCCGGACGACGCCACCCTAAACGCCGACCTAGCCTGCGTCGTGCACGCGGATCAAACCACCGATAACGCCGACGTAGCCGTCACCCGATGGCCCCACGTAGAGCGAGGCGTAGCTGTTGTTGAAGAGAATGCCGGTGCCGGCCAGCACGCTGTAGACCAGCTTGCCGGTGCGGAAATCGATCGCGGTCCAGTACCAGCGGTCGATCGTGCCTGGGCCCTTCGGCTTGGTGTACGTGTAGATCAGGCCTGTGGCAGCCGAGAACTTCGGCACCACCGAAGGTGCCGATTCCGTGGTGTTACGCCACGTGGTCGTGCACTTGCCGTCCTTGCTGACATCGACACGCGTCATGCCGGGGATCGTCGTGCGACCAAGCGTCGCGGATTGGACATTTTCGTTGCCGTAGTTGTTCTCCACGATCAAGGCATTCCCGACCGAGATCAGCGAATTCTCGGTGGCGAACTTGCCACGCGGGGAGATCGGTGCCTGACAGACCTTGTCTCCCGTCTTGGTGTCGTAGACCACGATGCGCTCGTAGGGGCTGCCGTTGTCGGCAATCGCGACGCGACCGCCAGGCATGATCGTTGGCGTCGTGCCCGAACCGATGCTTTTCTGGCCCGGCTTTTGCACGCCCGAGTTTGCGTACGTCGTGCGCCACGTGGCGGTGGGGAAGGTCGCCTGGTCGAAGCGGTACATCGCAGCGGTACTCACGACGTAGATGCCGCCGTCCTTGCCCATTGCGAACGAGTTGGCGATCTCTTCGCCAGCGGGGAGGGCCATCACCGAGACTGCGTTCGTCTCGTGCGCGACGTATCCGACCTTGCCACCGTTGAGCGTGACGAACCAGATGTTGCCCGCGAAGTCCGGCAGGGCCGACTCGATCACGTCACCTTCGGCGACGGCACCCGTCAGGTCGACGTCTGTGTCTACCACGAACTTCTGCTTGCTCCCACTGCCCTCAACACTGTACGTAATCAGGTGGCGCGTGGCGGTCGAGACCACCGCGCGATCCTTGTTGTCGAGGAAGAAGTAGCCACCGGAGAGTTCCGTGTAGTCGCGCGTCGAGATCCGGTTGGCGCGTCCACTCTTGCTCGTCGCGGGTACCGATGGCAAGGCCAGCTGTGTAATCACTTTGAGCGTATCGGGCTCCATCAGTGTCAGGTACGCGGGCTTGCCGGGCAGCAGGCAGATCGCAACGATCTGGCCTTTGCTGTTGAACGTGACACTCGCGCACTCGCCCTTGGCGTAGACGGAGGTAACCGACGTGTTCTTGCCGAGTGGCCCGGCCTGCGTGTAGGTGTCCGTCATGTACGAGTTGTTGTGGATGTTCGAGAAATTACCGGTCGCCATGAACGGGTTCTGTGGCACGTTCTGAAGTGCGACGGGCTTTGCGACTGCCGCCTGACCGTAGAACGGCACCGCAGTGTCAAACCCCCGGCCGTCCGGAATCGAGCGGGCGGATGCGGCAAAGGGGACGATCAGTGCGGCCACGGCTGCGACAGCCAGCGAGAGTCCAAACGCAGCTCGACGCGCAGGTGCCTCGGCTGGCTTCAGCGAGCGATTGTCACGTCGCAACGTCGGTCCCATGTCTATGTCTCCTCGATAAGTGCCGATAACAACGCGTGGCGGGGCCGTATCTTAGCCAGCCATTGCGGGCTTTGGCTGGCTGATTTCACTTTCGTCAATAGCTGTGTGCCGGCTCACTTCCTCGGCAGCGCTGATTGGTGGCCTACGCGGTTTGTCCCGCGTTCAGGCGAGCGCCTGCCAGACTCTCTCCACGCACGCATTGGAGGCGAAAGATGGCGAACGCAGTTCGTACGACACAGCACGGTGGCGTCCTCGAGGTAGTCCTCGATCGCCCGAAGGCCAATGCGATCGATCGACAGACCAGTGTCGAACTCAACGAGGCCTGGCAGTTGTTGCGCGACGACCCGACGCTGAAGGTCGGCATCCTGACGGGCGCGGGCGAGAAGTTCTTCAGTGCCGGCTGGGATCTCAAGGCTGCCGCCGATGGCGAGAGCATGGAAGGCGATTGGGGCGAGGGTGGCTTTGGTGGCCTCGAGACGCCGCAAAACCTGTGGAAGCCCGTCATCGCTGCGGTCAACGGCATGGCGGTTGGTGGTGGCTTCGAGGTGATGCTCGGCGCCGACCTGATCATCGCCGAGGAGCACGCTCGCTTCGCATTGATGGAGATCCAGCACGGCATCCTCGCGGAGGCCGCCGCCGTCCGACTGCCCCGCCGCATCCCGTACCACGTTGCGATGGAGTTGATGATGACGGCCCGTTGGATGGACGCTGCCGAGGCCGAACGCTGGGGCCTCGTCAATCGTGTCGTGCCTTCCGGCACGTCGCTCGCCACTGCCCACGAACTCGCCGCCGAGCTGGCCGCTGGAGCTCAACTCCCCTTGCATGCAATCAAGGAGACCCTGCTCAAGACCGAGGGTCTGACATTGCCCGAAGCGATCGTGCACCGCGAAACCCTCGAGACCGTGCGCCAAGTCCGAGCCTCCGAGGATCTCCAAGAG
>JAEMTW010000308.1 GCA_016462095.1 Thermoleophilia bacterium | reverse complement strand
GGGGCTAGCGCTCGTCCGCGCAGATGTTGTTCGTGCTGGCGCCACGAGCGCGCGTCCAGGGTTGTCATGGTCGTGGCTATGAGACAGGGCCAATCAAGCGTTGAGGTTGCTCTGGTCACGCTGCTTCTGGTGGTCGTTGTCGCCGCGGGCTGGACTGCTGCCTCCGCGGCTTGGATTGACGCCGAGGTGACAGTTGCCGACGTCGCTGGTACGCAGGCCACGTATCGTGGTCACGATGGGCGCAGAGCGGCGCTCGCTGCGGTGCCTCCCTGGGTGCGCACGGCGGTGGAGCTCGAACTGAATCGCCGGGCGCGTGGCGCGGACGCGGCTCGATGACGCGGCGTCGAGCGGGACAGGCGATCGTCGAGGTGCTGATCCTCACGCCCGTGCTGGTGGCGCTGGTTGTGGCCTTTGCCGTGGTCGTTGGTCGTGTCGCGGCGACGGCGCGGCTTGAGTCGGCCGCGCAGCTTGCCTTGGCAGCCGATGCGGCGGGCGAGCCAGTCAACGCCGCTCTGAGAGGACGAGCAAAGACCGTTGTGATTGAGCCGCAGCGGCTCATCATCACCGTGGTAGCGCCACTCGGAGATCTGACGACGAGCGTGCCACGGTTGATTCGATGACGCGCCGCGGCCAGGTCACGGTCGGGCTGCTGGCGGGGATTCTGCCCGCGCTCGTGCTGGCAGCCGTCGCCGTGATGTTCGTAGGCGTGCGTGCCAATGCCGAGCGCGCGCAGCGGTTTGCGGATGCCGCAGCGCTGCAAGCGGCGGTCACGGGAGGTTCGGTGTCACCGGCGCTGGTTTCAGAGCAGATTGGGCTGGGTGCAGAAAGTACGCTGACGCTCAGCAAGCGCGGCTCGGTGGCGACCGCGCACGTGCAGCTGCCTCGCCTGACGTTTTGGATTCCACTGGCACGGCAAACGGTGGTGATTGCACCGGAGGCGTGGTCCTCGGCGCGTGGCGTGACACTGGCCGATGGCGAGGTTGGTGCGGTTCGTGTCGATGAGGGCTAGTACCTCCCGTAGCCCGACTACGATTGGTGCGTGGCACTCGGCGTCGAACTCATCCGCGAACGCGCCAAGCAGTTGCCGAATGAGCCGGGCGTCTATGTCTATCGAGACCAAGTCGGCGACGTGCTTTACGTAGGCAAGGCAAAGGCATTACGCAAGCGTGTAAGTTCGTATACGCGACCCGTGCGCAGCATGGAGCGACGGACAGCCGAAATGGTCATGCGGGTCGCCGACGTCGAGGTGACCGTCACAGGTACAGAGACCGAGGCGCTGTTGCTCGAGCAGACGTTGATCAAGGATCTCAAGCCGGCCTTTAACGTCCGCCTGCGCGACGACAAGTCGTATCCGATGATCGCTGTCACGACGGGTGAGGACTTTCCCCGGGTGCTGTTTACGCGGCGCGGTAGTCGACGTAACGCGCGATTGTTCGGTCCGTATACGAATGTGCGGATGGTCCGCGAGACGCTGGAGGTGCTCAATCGCGTCTTTGCCTTCCGTCCGTGTGAGGGTCCGACTCCAGGGCGGCGTTCTGGATCGCCCTGTCTCGACTTTCACATCGGGCGCTGCACGGCTCCCTGCGTCGGGAAGATCTCGAAAGAGGAATACGGCAAGATGATCGATCAGGTCATCCAATTCCTCAATGGCGACACCTCGACCATCACC
>JAEMTW010000123.1 GCA_016462095.1 Thermoleophilia bacterium | reverse complement strand
GATCGGCGGGTCGTCGCCGCCGACCGGCCGGTCTCGTTCGTGACGGAACCTCAGCGCCCGGTCTCATCAACGGATCACCAAAGCTACTACGGAGGACGTGGCATGAACGAAAATCTGACGGTCGTCCTCTGACCAGTCTGCGGAGGGAAATCAGGCCCCGTCGGGAGCGCGCCGCGAAAGCAGCGAACCCTGGGCAGAATTGGCAGCGTCGAGCACGATCGCATCGCCCCGCCAGAGGTCGTCCGAGTGTTCGATCGGTGTGCCATCGCTGGCGTAGACGGTGCGTTCTTGCCGGAGGAACGGCGTGCCGGTCTTGACGTTGAGCAGCAGAGCCGTCTGGCGATCCGCGCCGACAGCACTGATGCGGTGGTGGCCGGAGGCCACGATGACGCCGTGCTCGGCGAGGGCTTCGTAGACGGATCCGTGCTCGAGTTCGGCGTCGACGAGGAGTGCGCCAATCGTCTCGGGGTAGGTCGCTCGCTCGACGAGCGTCGGCTCTCCATCGAGCAGACGGACTCGCAGCAGCGACCACGCGCCTGCCCCGCGCGCAAGGTGGAGTGCATCCGCCGCGGTGTCACCCGCGGCGCCTCGTGCGAGCTCGACGACGCGTGCGCTCGGGACCGCATCGATCGTGCGCGCCCAGGCCGAGAAGGACAGCAACTCGGAGAACGGCTGCAGGCGCGGGCGGGTCAGCACGGTGGTGCGTGCGCCCTGGCGCGTCTGTACGCGACCTTCGCCACGAAGGGTGCCAACGGCCTGGCGGACCGTGCCGCGCGCCAGGCCTGTCGCGTCGCTCAAAGCGGCATCGCCTGGCAGTGGATCGCCGGGGCGAAGGTCGCCGGCGTCGATCGTCTCGCGCAGTGCCGCGGCGAGACGTACGTGCGCGGCCTGGGCGTCGTCAAGCGCAGCAAAGCGGCGGGTAACAGCCCGGAGAACGTCGCCGCCTTGGCTCTTGACATGACTAGACAAGTCTGCGACCTTGAGCTGTACATGTCCAGACAGGTGTCCTCATGAGTGCAACTGTACCGAGTCGCGCACGCATCGTCATCATCGGCGGTGGTGTGATTGGCGCGAGCATCGCGTACCACCTTGCCAAAGCGGGTGAGCAAGACGTGGTGCTGCTCGAGCAGACCGAGATCGGTGGCGGCACGACGTGGCATGCAGCCGGGATGGTCGGCCGTCTCCGCACCAGCAGCACGTTTGCGCAAATGTGCGACGCGTCGGCCAAGCTCTACGCCGGGCTGGAAGCCGAGACAGGGGAGGCAGTCGACTGGCGCCAGTGTGGGACGCTCTACGTGGCGCGCAACGAGGAGCGGATGTTCCAGTACCGCCGCACCGGTGCGATGGCCCAGCACCTCGGGATCGACGTCAACATGGTCGGCAAGCAAGAGGCAATCGACCTCTTTCCGTTGCAGTACGGCGACGACCTCGTCGGGGGGCTGCACATTCCCGACGACGGTAAGGTCGAACCAGCAGGCGTGGCTCGGGCACTCGCCAAGGGTGCCGCGATGCGTGGCGCCACGATCTGCGAACACGTGCGCGTGACAGGCCTCCAAGTTGCCAACGGTCGCGCCACCGGAGTGCTGCTCGAGTCGGGTGACGTGCTGGAGGCAGAGGAGATCGTGCTGGCCGGTGGCATGTGGTCGCGAGACTTGGGGCAGAAGTTTGGGATCAGCATTCCGTTGGCGCCCGTCGAGCATCACTACGCCGATTCGAACCCCATCGCCGGCGACATCGATATGTATCCCTGCACGCGCGATGCCGACGGCTGCACGTACTACCTGACGGTGCACAACAAGATTCGGCTTGGTGCCTTCCAGGCCGTCACCAAGGCGTGGCAGGTCGATCCCGTGCCGCACCCCTTCTCGTTTCAGCTGCTGGAAGACGATTGGGACCATTTCGGGCCACCACTCGAAGCGGGTCTACATCGCCTGCCGATTCTTGAGGAGGTCGGCTTCGAACGGTTCGTCAATGGCCCGGAGTCGTTTACGCCCGACGCGAATTTCATGCTCGGACCGGCTCCGAACGTCCCTGGTGTTTGGGTCTGCGCGGGGATGAACTCCGCCGGCATGGCCTTTGGTGGCGGAGTCGGCGAGGCGCTGGCTGCCTGGATGATCGACGGCTTCCCACCGTACGACCTGAGCATGGTCGACCCGGCACGTTTCGCACCCGAGCAGAACGATCTTGAGTACCTTCGTCAGCGTGTCACTGAGGCGCTGGGCACGCACTACCTGATGGCCTACCCCAATCGCGAACTGTTGACCGGGCGTCCGCTGCGCACCTCGCCGGTACACGACGTGATCAAGGCGCATGGAGCGTGGTTCGGCGAGAAGGCCGGTATCGAGCGCCCGAATTTCTTTGGCGATGTCGGTACCACGCCAACCGTCGAGTACTCCTTCGGTCGGCAATCGTGGTTTGCCGAGCATCGAGCGGAGCACCTCGCCTGTCGCGAGTCGGCCGCGATCTTCGACCAGTCGGGCTTCGGCAAGCTCGAGGTCACGGGAGTCGACGCCGTGCGCGTGTTAAACCGACTCTGTGCGAACGACGTCGATGTCGACCCGGGCACGCTGGTCTATACGGCAATGCTCGACGAGCGCGGCCGCTTCTTTAGCGACCTGACCGTGCTGCGGCTCGCAGAGGATCGGTTTCGCCTGATTACGGGCACTGCCCAACGCATTCGCGATCTTTGGCACGTGCGACGTGGCGCCGAGGGCAGCGACTGCACGGTCGAGGATGTGACGGCTGCATCGGCCGTATTGAGCGTGATGGGCCCCAGCAGTCGGGCGCTGCTCCAACCACTCGTCGAAGGCGACCTCTCGAACGAGGCCTTCCCGTTTGGAGCCGTGCGCGAACTCGGCATCGCTGGTGCCAGCGTCCACGCTGCGCGCGTGACGTACGTCGGCGAACTTGGCTGGGAGTTGCACGTCCCTGCTGCTGACGCGACGACGGTGCTCGAGGCAGTGCTCGCAGCTGCGCCCGACCACGGTGCAAAGTTGGCGGGGCACTACGCGATCAACTCGCTGCGCCTCGAGAAGGCCTACCGCGCCTGGGGCCACGAGCTCTCGCCCGACGAGACGCCGATCGAGGCTGGTCTGTCGTTTGCGATCGCCTGGGATACCCCTGATGGTTTCGTGGGTCGTGAGGCACTGCTCGCGCAGCGCGAAGCAGGCCCCGACGCACTGACCAAGCGCCTCGTGGCGTTTATGGCCACCGAGTCTGGCGTCACCCTCTGGGGTGGCGAGCGACTCTGGCGCAACGACGAGCCGCTCGGCTACACGACGAGTGCGGCGTATGGCCATGCCGTTGGTGGGGCTGTGGCGCTCGGCTATGCCCGTAATCCAGAGGGCATCAGCGCCGCGTGGATCAACGATGGCTCCTACGCCGTCGAAGTCAATGGTCAACGCTTCGCCGTCGAGGCGTCACTCAAACCGTTTTACGACCCCAACCGCAGCCGCGTGCTGCTCTAGGAGTACCGATGGACCAGGCCGACGTTGTGGTGATTGGTGGGGGAGTGACGGGCGCGAGCATCGCCTATCACCTGGCAAAAGCAGGCGCTGGACAGGTGATGCTGATCGAGAAGGGCGAGTTGACCAGTGGCTCGACGTGCCATGCCGCCGGTCTGGTCACGCAGTTCAACCCCTCGCAGACGATGATGCGGTTTCGGAAGTATTCGATCGAGCTGTTCAACGAGCTCGAGGTCTTCGAGACGACCGGCTCGCTGCGGATTGCCTCGTCACCCGAGCAGCTCGCCGAGATGAAGCGCGGTGCCTCGCGCGCTCGCGGGATTGGCATGGAGGTCGACCTCTTGTCTCCCGAGGAGTCGCTCGAGAAGATGCCGGCGGCGTCGCCCGAGAGTCTCTTCGGTGGCCTTTGGGTCCCGCAAGACGGTTGGCTTGATCCCCACCGAGCAACCTACGCGCTGGCGAACGCCGCCCGCGATCTTGGCGTCGAGATCAAGCAGCACTGCCGCGTGACGGCAATCGAGCGAGGCGCGCACGGCGAGATCACCGCTGTCATGACCGAGCAGGGTCGGATCGCAACGCCGTGTGTCGTCAATGCTGCGGGCATCTGGGCACCGCGGATCGCCGCGATGGTTGGCACGTGGGTGCCGTCGACGCCGGTCGATCATCAGCACATCGCGCTCCACGCGGTCGATGGCTTCGAGTTGCCACGCGACATGCCGTGCTTCCGCGATCCCGACAATCTCGTCTACGGCAAGTCCGAGGCGGGCGGCATTCTCTTTGGTGGCTACGAGCCTGATGCACCGTCGCGGTGGGTCGATGGCGTGCCGTGGGAGCACAGCGCGCGGTCGCTGCCGCCGAGTGAGGAGCGCTTCGCACAGTTGATGGAGGGCGCGATTCGGCGCTTCCCCTTCCTCGAGAAGGCCGGCGTCGTCAGCCTGGTCTGTCATCCCGATGCGATGACGCCCGACGGCAACCCACTGCTTGGACCGATGCCTGGTGTGCCTGGTTTCTGGATGGCCGCAGGGCTGTCGCTGAATGGCTTTGGTGGCGCGGGTGGTATTGGCAAAACGATTGCCGAGTGGATTACGACGGGGGAGACCGAACTCGATGTATCGGGCTATCGACCGTGGCGTTTCGGTTCGGTCTACCGCGATCCGCAGCACGCAGCAATTGCGGCGCAAGAGGCCTATCGCTACTACTACCGCCTCCGCTATCCGTTCGATCAAGACGAGTGGGGTCGCCCGACGCGTCTCTCCGCCTTGCACGGTCGTCTTCAAGAGGCCGGCACCGTGTTCGGAGTCAAGTCGGGCTTCGAGCGCGCCGACTACATCGATCCCGGCAAGCCGTGGCGTCGTATGGGCGCCGACCAGCGCGCCTGGGGCTGGGGCAAGCCGCCCTTCTTCGAGCTCGTCGGCGAAGAGCATCGCGCAATGCGCGAAGCGGTCGGCATCATCGATCTGTCCAGCTTCGGCAAGCTCTCGATTGAGGGAGCCGATGCAGAGACGCTCGTCGAATTCGCCTGCGATGCCTCGATGGATCGAGCGATCGGCAGCGTCATCTACACGCAGATGCTGGATCATCGCGGCGGCATGATCGCGGACGTCACGGTGACGCGCCTTGCCGAGCATCGCTTCCGGATGGTCACCGGCGCGGGTGCACTTGCCTCCGATCTCGGCTGGTTGCACGGCATCGCCCATCGCCTCCAACTCGATGTCGAATTGATCGACGAGAGCGATCGACTGTCGGTGATTGGCATCTGGGGCCCGCACGCCCGTGCGGTGATGACCGCTGCCACGACTGCGGACCTCAGCAACGAGGCCTTTCCGTTTGGCACGGGGCAGGACATCGTCGTCGGCTCGGCGCCGGCCTTCGCACAACGCATCACGTACGTCGGCGAGTTTGGCTACGAGCTCTACGTCGACCCCGCCTGGACGGTCGCCGTCTGGGATCGACTGATGGCCGCCGGTGCAGACCACGGCATTCGCGTCTGCGGGTATCGCGCGCTTGATGGTCTGCGCATGGAGAAGGGCTACCGCTACATCGGCACCGATCTGACGCCGAACGATACGCCCGACCAGGCTGGTCTTGCGTTCTGCGCCAAGAAGGACGCCGATTTTATCGGTCGCGATGTCCTCCTCGTTCGTCGCGAAGAGGGCTTCACGACACGGATTCGCACGCTCGCCTTGGGCACTGGCGGTTGGGTCTCGGCCTATGGAGGCGAGGTTGTGTTGCGCGACGGTGAGGCGGTCAGTCGACTGCGCTCCGTCGCCTACGGCTACAGCGTCGAACGGATGCTGGCCTACGCGTACCTCCCGACCGATCTAGCGGAGGGCGAACAGTTGGTCGTCGAGACGCTCGACGGGCCGGTGACGGCAACCGTTATGGCCGACCGACTTGTCGATCCAACTGGTTCTCGTCTGCTCTGATCAGCTTCCTATTGGGGTCAGACCCTTTTAGGAAGTTAGAGGCCGCTCGATTG
>JAEMTW010000307.1 GCA_016462095.1 Thermoleophilia bacterium | reverse complement strand
GGGGACATGACAAACCGGGGTTTGTGGTGTCCCCCTCCAACGGCATCCATTGTTTGATCGACACCACGTACTAGGGGGACACCACAAACCCCGGTTTGTCATGTCCCCTCAGCAGATGCCGCCACTGCGCACGCGGACACTACATCCGCGCGGTTGTGATGTCCTCCCTGCAACACGAGGGGACCTGGATTGCGCGGTGCTGGGTGTCGAGCTTGGGTGTCGACTAGGTGTCGAGCGCGGCGAGCAGGGTCAGGGAGCCGGCGATGACGACGGCGCCTGCTGAGCCTGTGCGGAAGCGGGCGCGGGTGAGCGCGGCCTCTGGGTCGGGCACAACCTCAACCTCGAGGCCGTGTGCCGCGCAGGCCGCCATCAAATCCTTGGCAGGCAAGGCGCGTTCCGAATCAGTCGCCGTGGCGATTACCACGTCGAGCGACCTCGCCAGCGCGGCGACGAAGCCATCGGCGTCTTTGTCGGCGAGC
Organism: Thermoleophilia bacterium; assembly: GCA_016462095.1. Taxonomy (GTDB): domain Bacteria; phylum Actinomycetota; class Thermoleophilia; order Gaiellales; family F1-60-MAGs149; genus F1-60-MAGs149. The sequence goes on along the minus strand of JAEMTW010000307.1, from coordinate 1,207 downwards.
AGCGCGATCACGCCCACCACCGGCTTGGCGCCGCGCGTCGCGCGGGCCAGCTCGCCCGCCAGCGCTCGGGCGCCATCGGGGTTGTGCGCCGCATCGCGAATCACCAGCGGATAACGACCGACGATTTCGAGGCGACCCGGCACGACGACCTTGGCGATCGCCTCCATCGCCGGACGCACCTTGAAGCCTTCACCGACAAGCGCCGCTGCAGCACCAAGTGCCAGCATCGCGTTGCCACGTTGGAAACTACCGGCAGCCACCAGATCGGGCAGTTCGTCATCGAGCATGCCAGGCGCAACGAGCATCGCGCGGGCAACCCGGTGTTCGGCCGCGAGCGCCTCGATCGTTGGGCGAATCTCGTCGTCCATGCCGCCCGCGATCAAGACGGCCCCTGGACGCAGGACAGCGAGCTTCTCGGCCGCAATCAATTCGCGCGTGTTGCCAAGGTGCTCAGTGTGCTCGAGGGCGACGCCCGTCAGCACGACCACCGGAGCATTGAGCACATTCGTCGCATCGAGGCGACCACCCAGACCAGCCTCGATGACGGCAACCTCGACACCCGCGGTTCGCAAGGCCAGCAAGGCACCCGCAGTCAAGACTTCGAACTGGGTACAGGCTCCGCCACGCGCCTCATCGACCTGCTGTGCCGCCGCCTCGGCTGCCTCGATCGCCTCAGCAAAGGCCTCGGCAGCAAGCGGGGCCGGCAGACGGCGCGGCTCGGCAATCAGCACGCGCTCATTCCAGCCGGAGATGTGCGGCGACAGGTAGGCGCCAGCCTTGGCGCCCTGTGCAGCCAGCGCCGCCACCGCAAATCGCGTCGTCGACGACTTGCCGTTGGTGCCGACGACATGGATGGCCGCAAACGACCGTTGGGGATTATCGAGCACCTCCAGGATCGCCTCGATCCGCTCCAACCCAAGCTCCATGCCAAACATGGTGCGGGTCTGCAAGATCTCGCCAGCGCGATCCATCGCGACTAGCCCGCGTCCAGCGCAGCCAGCTGCGCCTCGAGTTCGGCGGCATCGCGGGCAAAGCGCTCACTGCGCTCCCGCTCCTCCTCGACAACCTCAGCAGGCGCCCGCTCGACAAACTTCGCGTTGCCCAACTTCGCCTCGGCCTTCTTGTGCTCGGCAAGCGCCTCCTCACGACGCTTCGCCAGCCGATCGCGCAACTTGCCCGCGAGGCCATCGCCCTGAATATGCAAGGT
>JAEMTW010000122.1 GCA_016462095.1 Thermoleophilia bacterium | reverse complement strand
GCCGATCATCCGAGCCCGAGCGCGTTGAGATGCACACGCGAGCGCGCCATTGCCTCTGTCACCTCCGCCAGCGGCGGCCATGGCTCGCCTTGAAACTCGATCTCAACGGACAACGGCCCTGTGTAGCCACCCGCTTCGAGCACACCAAGGATGGCGGCGAAGTCGACGTGACCGTCGCCTGGACCAGGAAAGTCCCAGACGCCAGGACCGCCGCGCTTGTCCTTGAGGTGGACGTTGCTGAGGTACGGGAGCATCGTCGCGATGTCGTCGGCCGCGGCGGTGTCACCGTAGAACTCGCAGTTCGCGGTGTCGTAGGCAACCAGCACACGTGGGTGGCCGATACGCTCGAGCAGCGGCAGCGTCTTGGCGCCGGTGGCCATGATGTCGCCGTGGATCTCGAGGGCGACATCGACGCCAGCGTCGTCGGCTGCTTCCGCCAGGCGCGTGATGCCCTCGAGGAACGCCGACTCGTTCTCGTCCTGGCTCGAGTGCCCACCGATTGCGGTGTTCATGACGGGGACGCCGTAGTCGGCGCACCAACGGACGGCCTTGATGCCGAGCTCGACGCCCTCCGGTGTCGTCAGGTCGGAGTGTGCGCTGAGCACCGTCAGGTCGAGACCGTAGTCCGCGAGACGAGCGCGCAGCTCGGCCTGGGGAGCATCGAGATCGACGTGCTCAGTCCAGCCGAGGACGGCGGTCAACTCGACCGCGTCGTAGCCGGCTTCGACGATGCCTGTCAGCGCCTGATCGAAGTCGTACGAGTGGTACGAGTTCGTGTGTCCTGCCAGTCGGTTGTTCATCAGAACCATCCCTCCTCATTGGGGTCTGCATATTCCATGTACTCGACGAGTGCTCCGCCGACGCGGACGAAGGCAACGCGGGCGAAACCGTCACCCACCACGAACGGTTCGAGCAATACCTCGTCGTCACCAATCGCGGCCTCGAGATCTGTCACGCGGTACGCCACGTGCGGGTCGGTGCGGAGTGGTCCGGTCACGGGCGTGTCGGGCTCGAAGCGCAAAAATTCGACGTGGTGCGAATGAGCACGCGGGTTGGTGACCCACACCCGCGTCGCCTCGACCCACGTCTCGCCGTGCTGATGCTCCTCGGTAACGACTCCGATGTGATCGAACTGGCCTCGCTCGAATCCACCCATCGCTCCTCCTTCTCCGCGCCTTCGTGGACGCAATCCAAGCACGGCGAGTGGGCGCAGGTCAACTTTGCTTTGGGGTCAGGCCCCTATGCAAAGTTGATCAACTTTGCATAGGGGCCTGACCCCAAAGCAAAGTTGAAGGCGGCGGAGCTAGAGAACGACTAGAGAATGCGGTGGTCGTCGAAGACGCTGCGCAACGTCTGGCCGGCGGCGAGTGCGGCACGCACCGTGTCTTCGCCTTGGAGCTTCTCCCCCGCCAGCCGAACCACCTCGTCGATCGCCTGCTGGGGAATTGCGACGACACCATCGCGATCGCCAACGATCAGGTCGCCGGGGGCAATCTCGACGCCCGCACAGGTGATCGCAACGGTATGCGCCGCGATCGACACGCGCCCCTGCGAGTCGCGTGGCGATGCACCGACGCAGAAGGTGGCAAAGCCCATCGCGCAGAGTTGCTGCGTGTCCCGTACCGGAGCGTCGCTGACCACACCGACCGCACCGCGAGCCGTCGCGCTGGTGGCGAGCAGCTCGCCCCAGATCGCGGCCTCGCGACAGGTACTGATGACCACGACGGTGCCCAGAGCAATCGCATCAACGGCCGCGATCTCACCCGCGTACGGGTCGCTGGCGTCGCCTGGCTGGTCGCTGGCGAGCAACGTGTGAGCAGGTCCGATCACGCGCATGCCCGGCTCGAGCGCGACGACACGCGGGTCGAGCACCTGGTTGCGGAAGCCCAGCCGATCAAGGCAGTCCGAAGCCAACGCGGCGCTCATGGCGGCAACCGTTTTGTTGACGACGTGCGACACAGCACTATCGTATCGCCATGACTGCGCATCGTCTTGCTCTGCTCGCCGCACCCGAAGTTCGCGCCCTCGCCGCCGCCGGTGCGCCGGCGCTGTGGGCGATTGGCTCGACTGAGCAACACGGCACACACCTCGTGACGGGATTTGATCTCGCCTCGGCGCAGGCCGTCTGCGATCGCGCCGCCGAGCGCTGTCCGCGCGATGTCGCGCTGTTGCCTGGCCTGCCGTTCGGCTCGTCCGACCACTGGCTCCCACTCGGCGCGACCTGGTCGCTCTCGCCCACGACGCTGGTCTCGCTCGTCAGCGACGTGGCACGCTCGGCTGCCGCCGCGGGCTTTCAGCGACTGACAATCGTCAATGGTCACGCCGGCAATATCGGGCCAGCAGTGACGGCTGTCGGCGGCCTCGTCGCAGACACCACGGTCGTCGAGTTCCTCTCGTACTGGACGCTCGTCGACCCCGAGCGCATCAAGGCATTGTCGCCAAGCGATGGTGGTGGCGTGGGCCATGCCGGTGAGGTCGAGACCTCGATCGCGCTGTACCTCGGTGGACTTGCCGTTGACGAACGCCTGCCCGCGCCGGCCGGAAAAGAGCTGTCGGAGGGACCGGGCTCGAGCGACCCGATCATCCGTGCGCCCCGCCCGCTGACCGAAGCGCCCAGCGGCGTCTACGGCAATCCAACCACCGCCACGCGCGAGCTCGGCGAGCTGATGATCGAAGCGGCAGCCGATCGCCTCGCCGCTCATCTGACCGACGCATGATCGGTCTCGTGGTCAATCCCGTCGCGGGCCTCGGCGGCAGCGTGGGACTGAAGGGCACCGACGGACTCGTCGAGCAGGCACGGGCGTTGGGCGCTATCCCCCACGCGCATGAACGCGCCGCACTCGCGCTCCGCCAACTACCGCCCGACCTGCCGATCGCCTGCGCGGGTGGCGACATGGGCGAGACCAGCATGCTCCTCGCAGGGCGCGAGCCAACGCTCGTTGTTGGAGCAGCAATCGACGGGACACAATCGACGGCAGCCGATACCTGTGCCGCCGTTGCCGCGCTCGCAGCGGCGGGTGTCGAACTGATCCTCTTCGCCGGCGGCGATGGCACGGCACGCGATGTCTGCAGCACGGTCGGCGAAACGATCGTTGCACTCGGCATCCCCGCGGGCGTCAAGATTCAAAGCGCAACCTTCGCTCAGTCGCCACGCGCGGCCGGCGAGTTGGCTGCCGCGTGGTACGTGGGACGTCGCCGCGAGCGCGTGGCGGAGGTGGTCGATCTCGACGACAGCAGCACGGCCCATGGTCGTATTGGCCCGCGTCTCTACGGCACGCTCCGCGTCCCACTCGGTCCGGGTCTCGTCGCTGGGACCAAGTCGCCAAGCAACGACGAGGACCAGGCGACCGTGAGCGGCATCGCAGATCGCGTCGCCGAACGCACTCGGGGCACGACGCTTCTGCTCGGCTGTGGCACGACACTCGCGGCCGTCGGTGCAGCCCTCGGACTGCAGACCTCGCTGCTCGGTGTCGACCTCGTTCGCGATGGCGAGGTCGTCGTCCATGATGGGTCGGAGGCCGAACTGCTGGCCGCACTCACCGATGACGGTGCGGACATCGTGGTGACGCCGATCGGCGGTCAGGGGTTTGTTCTTGGCCGCGGCAACCAGCAGCTCTCCCCCGCCGTTTTACGACGGGCTGGGATCGGGAGATTGACCGTGGTCGCTACACCTGCCAAACTCGCCGCATTGGGAGGTCGACCGTTGTTGGTCGATACCGGAGACGAAGCGACAGATAACGAGCTGCGTGGCTGGCACAAGCTAGTCACGGGCTACGACGAAGAGACCATTTACCGAGTGGAGTGACTGCGATGCCTCATCCTTACATCCCCAACTCGGCCCCGGAGGTGCGCGCAGAGATGCTGCGGATCATCGGTGCCAAGTCGATTGACGACCTCTACACGACGGTGCCGAAAGAGCTGCGCTACAACGACCGCCTACCGCTCGAGGAGGGCATCCCCGAAGAGGGACGACTGCGTCGCCACGTCACCGGCATCCTCAACAAGAACACGCCCGCCACCGAGATGCTCAGTTTTCTTGGCGCCGGCTGCTACCAGCATGAGGTGCCCGCCGTCTGTGACGAGATCAACCGGCGCGGCGAGTTTGTCACCTCGTACGCGGGCGACACCTACGGCGACCATGGTCGTCTGCAGGCGCTCTGGGAGTTCCAGGATTTGATGGCCGAACTCGTCGAGCTCGACGTTGTCACGACCCCGAACTACGACTGGTCGACCGCCGCCGCAATGGCGCTGCGCAGCAGCGTGATGCTGACGGGACGCAAGCGCGTCCTCGTGCCGGCAGCTCTCTTACTCGATCGCCGACTCGTCTTTGCCGACTATCTCAGCCACGACGTTCAGGTCGACGAAATCCCGTTCAACGAAGAGACCGGACTGCTCGATCTCGACGCGCTGCGTGCTGCGCTCGCCGACGATGTCGCGGCGGTCTATATCGAGTATCCGAACGCCCTCGGCGTTGTCGACTTTCAGGCTCCAGAGGTTGTCGAACTCGCGCACGAGCACGGCGCGCTCGCCGTCGTTGGTGCCGACCCGACGGGCCTCGGCCTGCTCGCCGCACCCGGCTCGTTTGGTGCCGACTTCGCGGTCGGCGATGTCCAGCCACTCGGCATGCACATGAGCTACGGCGGCGGCCTCTCTGGCTACCTCGCGTTCCACAACGATCCCGCCGTGATCGAGAGCTGCCCTGCCTTCATCTTTGCGAAGACGGAGACGCTCGAGCCTGGCCAGAACGGCTTCGGCTACCTCAACTTCGATCGCACGCACTACGTCAAGCGTGGCGAGGGGTCGCAGAATGGCGGCACCACCACGGCACTGTGGGCAATCACGGCCGCGGCCTACCTCGGTCTGCTTGGACCGCAGGGGCTGCGCGAACTTGGCGAGGGACTGATGCAGCGCTCGCGCTACGCGGCGGAGCGCCTCGGCGAGATCCCCGGTGTGACCGGACCACGCTTTAGCGGTCCGATCCTGAAGGAGTTTGTGATCACGTACGACAACCACGAGGTCGCCGCAGTCGATGACGCACTGCGCGCTCGTGGCATCTTCGGCGGCAAGGATCTGTCCGTCGATTTCCCAACCCTCGGCCGCTCGTCGCTGTGGGCAGTCACTGAGGTACACACGAAGGACGACATCGATCGACTTGTCGAAGTTCTGACGGAGGTGTTGGCATGACCGCGCAGTTTCAGCAGGCTCGTTGGAACGAGCCCCTGCTCTCGGAGATTGGTACGCCCGGCGAGCGTGGCTTCATCCCCTCGGCACCCGAGGCGGAGATCATTGCTCGTGTGCCCGACGCACTCAGCGGCATCCCCGCGAGCTTCCAGCGCGCCGAGCCACCGCGCCTGCCAGAGGTCGCTCAGCCACAGTTGATGCGGCACTTCATGCGTCTCTCGCAGGAGACGATGGGCAACGACGTCGCCGTCGACTTTGGCCTTGGCACCTGCACGATGAAGTACTCGCCGAAGGTCAATGAGCATCTCGTGCGTCTGCCCGAGGTGTCTGGTCTGCATCCGCTCCAGCATGTCGACACGGTGCAGGGGATCCTCGAGATTCTCTGGCGTCTCGAGCAGATGTTGTGCGCAATTTCGGGCCTGGACCGCTTCACGCTGCAGCCCCCTTCGGGCTCGGCGGCTGTCTACACCAACGCCTCGATCGTGCGTGCGTACCATCGCTCGCGCGGCGAGGGCGAGCAGCGCAACGAGATCATCTCGTCGATCTTCTCGCACCCCTGCGACCAGTCGGGTCCGTACTCGGCCGGCTACAAGATCATCCAGCTCTACCCCGGCCCGAATGGCTATCCCGAGGTTGACGCGCTGAAGGCCGCGCTGTCCGATCGCACGGCGGGCATCGTCATCACGAACCCCGAAGACACCGGGATCTACAACCCGCACATCAAGGAGTTCACACGCCTCGTTCACGAGGCCGGTGGGCTCTGCGTCTACGACCAGGCCAACGCCAACGGCATGATGGGTATCGCGCGTGCGAAGGAGGC
>JAEMTW010000306.1:828-1700 GCA_016462095.1 Thermoleophilia bacterium | reverse complement strand
ATCTTTCGTCGAGCCGCGCTTGTGGATGTCGCTCGTGCCCGATGGCAATGCACGGGCCGGCGCGCTCGCCAGTACCCCGTCCCGGCGCTGAAGCCAACGATCAACTCGTGGCAACCAACCCGGCAGCGTACCGCTTCCAACGCTGCTGATAACCCTGAGCCGTCCGCTGCATGCGCGCGATATCTTCATCGCCGAGCGTCCTAACCACGCGCCCAGGCGACCCCAGTATCAACGAACGCGCCGGAAAAATCTTGCCTTCGGGAACCAGCGTTCCCGCCCCCACCAGGCACTCCTCGCCGATCACCGCCCCGTTCAGCACGATCGCGCCGATCCCGATCAGGCTCCCGCGTCCGACCGTGCAGCCATGCACCATCGCCATGTGACCGATCGTCGAATTCGGTTCGAGCGTCAGCGGGCAACCTGGATCGGCATGCAGCACCGATCCATCCTGGACGTTGCAGCCCGCCCCAATCCGGATTTTGTCGAGATCGCCGCGCAGCACCGCGTTGAACCAGATGCTGGCGTCCTCACCGATATCGACATCGCCGATCACCACGGCGTTGGGCGCCACCCAGAAACTGCCTGCCGGCGCGGTCTGCGGCATCACGCCATCGAGCTTGTACAGCGTCATGCGCGGGCCTCTGCCTCAAAAACCCTCGAGGTCGATATCCAGGATCGCCATCTGCAATTGGTAGCAGACCTCCCCGTCCTCGTCGTCGAGCGTCAGCGTTCCGATCATGTCGTCGCCGATGAACACTTCCCCCATGTCGGTCTTCTTAGGCGGCATCACCACCTTGAGCCCTGGATTGTTGAATCGCTTGCGCAAATACGCCTGCAGCTTCGGAAGGTCCTGCTTCATCGCCATAGGGTAG
>JAEMTW010000306.1:0-818 GCA_016462095.1 Thermoleophilia bacterium | reverse complement strand
GCTGATCCATGGTCCGCGACGGCTCGGGGCATCCGGCATGGCCGATCGCTTTGGCGGGGACCCCGGCCATCGTGGTGTTCGGCGGCACGTCGGCGAGGACCACGCTACCGGCGGCAATCCGCGAGCACCGGCCGACCTGGATGTTGCCCAGAACCTTGGCGCCGGCCCCGATCATCACGTTTTCGCCGATCTTGGGATGGCGATCGCCACTCTCCTTACCCGTACCACCGAGCGTCACCGAATGAAGCAGCGAGCAGTTGTCACCGATCGTCGCCGTCTCGCCCACTACTATGCCGGTGCCGTGGTCGAACATGATGCCCGATCCGATCTTCGCGGCGGGATGGATGTCGACGCCGAACATGCGCGACGATTGGCTCTGCAGGTAGAGCGCGAAATCGCGCCGGCCCGCCTTGTAGAGCGCATGCGCGAAACGGTGCGTCACCAGCGAGTGAAACCCTTTGAAGTACAGCAGCGGCTCGATGTAGCGCGTACACGCGGGATCGCGGTCCCGGACTGCAAACAGGTCGGCGCGAAAGACCCGGCCCAACTCCGGCGAACCGGCCAGCACCTCCTCGAAAATCTTGCTGATGAGGTGGGCATCGACATCAGCGTGATTGAGCCGTTGCGCCAGCAGGTGCGCGACAGCATTCTCGAGCCGGTCATGGCTCAGCACGGTTGCGAATATGAATCCGCCCAGCGCTGGCTCGACCGATATCGCCTCGGCCGCCTCCGCCCGCAACGACGCCCATATGGGATCGACGGACTGCAGCTTGTGCTCGTTACGTGCGTTGCTCGTCGCCATCACACCACTCCTGTAG
>JAEMTW010000121.1 GCA_016462095.1 Thermoleophilia bacterium | reverse complement strand
CCAAACACCCAAGACGCCACTGACTTCCTAAAAGGGTCTGACCCCAATAGGAAGCTGATCGCGAGCTAGGCGCGTCGCGCTGTGAGAACCCCGTCCATCGTGAACTGGTGGTGCTCCCACATAGACGTAGACGCGCGTTGACCATCGCGGGCCGTCATTGCCTCGACAATTGCGGGGTGCGCGTCGTTGCCAGGAGGCAGCGGCAACTCGACTTTGGCGAGCGCGAAGGCGTCGGCGTAGAGCTCGGCGCGGCGCTGGCTGATCTCCGAGACCAGCAGGCGATTGCCGGAGGCCGCGGCGATCGTCAGGTGGAAGCGATTGTTGAGGATGCCGACCTCGCTCGTCGTGTGCGGCTGGTTGATCTCCTCGACCAGCTCGCCCAGGATGATCAACTCATCCTCGGTGATCAGAGCAGTCGCGAGCAACGCGGCGTGGGCCTCGAGCCCACCCAAGACCTGGGCCTGATTACGGAACGTCTCCGGGTTCGTCGGCGAACTCCCGGACAGAAACGCCATGTGGCTCGACGCCACGAACGAGCCGCCGAGGCGACCGCGATGCGTCTCGAGCAGACCGTCGGCGCGCAACTCGGACAGAGCCGCGCGGACTGTCATCACACCCACGCCAATGCGCTTGGCCAGCTCGGTCTCGGCCGGCAGGCGGTCGCCGTCGCGCAGCACTCCGAGAACAATCGCCTGACGAATGCGCCGCGCCACCTCAGCCACTGCCGTCGGTGTGTCGATCGGCTCGAAGACCGCGTCGCGAACGTAGACGGGTTCGTCTTCCCACTCAGTTGTATCGATCTGTCCCATTCTGGTGACTATACGCAACGTGCGTTCCACTTACGAGTTATTCGCCCGCGAGCTCGAGCAAGACCTGACCGGCCTGCACGCCCTGCCCCGCCTGCACGTGGACCGTCTCGACCGTACCGGCCTGCAGCGACGTGACCTCGTTCTCCATCTTCATCGCCTCGACCACCGCCACCACCTGACCGGCCTCGACGTGATCGCCCTCGGCGACCTCGAGCTGGAGCACCGTGCCCTGCATCGGCGAGATGATCGCACCCTCGGCAGCACCACCCGCGCCACCACTCTGGCGAGCACGAATGCGATCGCGAGCCTCCTCGGCACCAGCTGCAGCCGGCAGGCGCAGCACCACGTCGTAGCGCCGCCCGTCGACCTCGACGGGGACGTGACGCGGAATCGTCGTGCCACTGGCCGACTGAGCGGGAGCATTGGTCGGCTCGTCGGCGAGCGCAGCGCAGGCATCGGCCCAGGCGCCCTCGACCAAACCGGCACAGGTCTCGCCCGCCGCAAACTCGGGCGCGCGCATGACGATGCGGTGCATCGGCAGAAGCGTCTTGGGACCAACGATCTCGTACTCATCGAGCGCGCGACGCATGCGGGCAATCGCGCGCTCGCGCGACGTGTCCCAGACGAGCAGCTTCGCGACCATCGGGTCGTAGCGGTCGTTGATCTCGCCGCCCTCCTCCACGCCCGACTCGACGCGGATACCAGGACCACTCGGCGGTCGATGGCGAAGCAGCTTGCCCGGCGAGGGCGTAAAGCCGTTGCCAGGATCCTCCGCATTGACACGACACTCGATCGCGTGCCCACGCATGACGATGTCGGACTGCGCAAACGACAGCGGCTGGCCCGAGGCGACGAGGATCTGCTCGCGCACGAGATCGACACCCGTGACGAGCTCGGTGACGGGATGCTCGACCTGAATCCGCGTGTTCATCTCAAGGAAAAAGAAATCGCCATGCCGATCGAGCAAGCACTCGACGGTGCCGGCGCCGACGTAGCCGACGGCCTCGGCAGCCGCGACCGCCATCGCACCCATCCGCGCCCGCAACTCTTCGTTGACGGCCGGCGACGGGGACTCCTCGACGATCTTCTGATGCCGACGCTGCAGCGTGCAATCGCGCTCACCAAGATGCACCGTCGTGCCATGCGTGTCGGCCATCACCTGGATCTCGACGTGCCGCGGATCCTCGACGTACTTCTCGACGTAGACCGCGCCGTTGCCAAACCAGGCCTCGCCCTCGCGCTTGGCGGCCTCGAGCAGACGCTCGGCCTCCGACGCCTCGTGCACGACCTTGAGGCCACGACCACCACCACCGGCCGAGGCCTTCAGCGCAATCGGCCAGCCGTACTGCTCGCCCAACTCGACGACGCGAACAGGATCTGTGATCTCCTCAGTCGTGCCAGGCACGATCGGCACACCAGCATTGGCCATCAGGATGCGCGAGTTGATCTTCGAACCCATCGCATCGATCGCGCTCGGCGGCGGACCAATCCAAACCAGGCCAGCCTCCTCGACCGCAGTCGCAAACGGAGCGCTCTCGGCAAGAAAGCCGTAGCCCGGATGGATCGCCTGCGCACCCGTGCGCTTGGCGGCGTCGATCAGCTTGGGAATATTCAGATAGCTCTCGCTCGGCGCGGCAGCACCAAGCAGCACGGCCTCGTCGGCGTAGCGCACGTGCGGGGCGCCAGCATCGGCCTCGGAGTAGACGGCGACCGTCTCGATACCGAGCTCGCGACAGGCACGAAAGACGCGGATCGCGATCTCGCCACGGTTGGCGACCAGAATGCGACTAAACGGCGGCGTCATCGCGCCTCGATCCCGTTGTCGATCTGCTCGCGCGCAGCCTGCTGACGCCACGCGCTGCGATAGGCCGGATGCCCCGCGAGCGGGCCCTCGCGCTCGACGATCGCGAGGGCAGCATCGATCGCACGCTGCTCTGCCGCAGCCGTCTCGTCACGCTTCTCTTCGCTCACAGCGGGATGTTTCCGTGCTTGCGCTTCGGCCGCTCAACGCGCTTGGTCAGCGACGCCTCGAGCGCGTCGATCAATGCGTGACGCGTCTCGTGCGGCAGGATCACATCGTCGACGAAACCGCGCTCGGCAGCCGTATACGGATTCGAGAAGCGCGCGCGATACTCGTCGATCAGCTCGGCTCGACGGGCCTCGGGATCGGCCGCCTCGGCCAGCTCCTTGCGATAGACGACGTTGACGGCGCCCTCGGGCCCCATCACCGCAACCTCCGCCGTTGGCCAAGCCAAGTTGACGTCGGCGCGCAGATGCTTCGAACCCATCACGTCGTACGCACCGCCATAGGCCTTGCGCGTAATCAGCGTCAGCTTCGGCACCGTTGCCTCGCCGTACGCATAGAGCAACTTGGCGCCATGACGAATGATGCCGCCCCACTCCTGCTCGGTACCCGGCAAAAAGCCCGGCACGTCAACGAGGGTGAGAATTGGAATGCCGAAAGCGTCGCAGGTGCGCACGAAGCGCGCGGCCTTCTCGCTCGAGGCGATATCGAGCACGCCCGCGAGCTGGCCCGGCTGGTTGCCAACGATGCCGATCGAATGTCCGTTGAGACGCGCGAAGCCCACCACGATGTTGCGGGCGTACGTCGGCTGGATCTCGAAGAACGCGCCATCGTCGACGACGGAGCGAATCACCGCGTTCATGTCGTACGGCTTGTTCGGACTATCGGGGATCAGCGTGTCGAGCTCGGTGCAGAGACGATCGGCAGGATCGTCCGTCGGCGCCCACGGTGGAGCATCAACATTGTTCTGCGGTAAGAACGAAATCAGCGCACGCGCATCCGCGATACACGCGGCCTCGTCCTCACAGACGAGGTGGCAGACACCGCTCTTCTCGGCATGCGTATCCGCACCACCGAGCTCTTCCATCGTCACCTCTTCGCCCGTCACTGCCCGCACCACATCGGGGCCGGTGATGAACATGTGCGAGGTCTCGCGGACCATCAAAATGAAGTCGGTGATGGCGGGCGAGTAGACCGCGCCACCCGCGCAGGGTCCCATGATCAGCGAGATCTGCGGGATCACACCCGACGCGTCGACGTTGCGCTGAAAGATGTCGGCATAGCCGCCAAGCGAGACGACGCCCTCTTGGATCCGCGCGCCACCCGAATCGTTGATGCCGACAAACGGACAGCCATAGCGCAGCGCCAGATCCATCACCTTGCAGATCTTCTCGGCGAACACCTCGCCCAGCGAGCCGCCGAAGACGGTGAAGTCCTGCGAGAACGCGAAGACGCGACGACCGTGGATTAGGCCATGCCCGGTGATGACACCATCGCCATAGGGACGGCGATCGGCCAGCTCGGCATTGCGATGCTGCGCGTAGCGATCGATCTCGCGAAACGTGCCGGCGTCGAACAACGCCTCGATGCGCTCACGCGCCAAGCCCTTACCGCGAGCGCGCTGGCGCTCCTCGGCCTGCGGATCGATGTGCTGCGATTGCACGCGCAGTTCCTCAAGATGGGCGATGCGCTGTGCTGTGGTGCCGGGATCGTGGCGATCAGTCACGGGGTCATTGCCTTCCTGCCGGGAACGGCGAGAGAATAGCCCTTCCGGGCCGACTCAGCGGTCGTGTGTGCCCCACACCTTGCGCAGCACGCCGCAGACCTCGCCCACCGTGGCGTGGGCAGCGAGGGCGACGCGCATCGGCTCAAGCATGTTGCGGTCGGGGGTATCGGCAGCGGCACGCACGTCGGCAAGCGCCGACTCGACCGCACCGCTGTCACGGGCAGCACGCAGCGCCTGCGTGCGCGCTACCTGCTCTTGCTCTAGGTTCGCGTCGAGCCGATGGATCGGCACGACAGGCTCCTCGTCGTTGCGGTACTTGTTGACGCCGACGACGATGTCGTCGCCGCGCTCGAGCCGCATCTGCGAGCGATACGAGGAGTCCTCGATCTGGTCTTGGATAAAGCCCTCTTCGATCGCGACAACGCTGCCGCCTTTGCGATCGATCTCGTCAATCAGCTCTTGCGCACGCGCTTCCAAGTCGTCCGTCAACTGCTCGACGTACCACGAGCCGCCAAACGGATCGGCGGTGGCCGGGACACCCGACTCGTGCAGCAGCACCTGCTGCGTCCGCAAGGCAAGCGTCGCCGCGTGCTCAGTGGGCAGCGCAAGCGCCTCATCAAAACCGTTCGTATGGAGCGACTGGGCGCCACCGGCCGCAGCCGAGAACGCCTGCAACGCGACGCGCACGAGATTGACCTCGGGCTGCTGAGCCGTCAACGTCGAGCCGCCCGTCTGCGCATGGAAGCGGAGCATCAGGCTGCGCTCGTCCTTGGCACCGAAGCGGTCGCGCATAAAGCCCGCCCACATTCGGCGTGCGGCGCGGAACTTTGCGACCTCTTGGAAGACATCGTTGTGCGCGTTGAAGAAGAAGGACAGTCGCGGTGCGAAAGCATCGACATCGAGCCCGCCATCAACCGCGGCCTGCACATAGGCGAGGCCGTTGGCGAGCGTAAACGCCAGCTCCTGGACCGCCGTCGAACCAGCCTCGCGGATGTGGTATCCGGAGATCGAGATCGTGTTGAAACGCGGCAGACGCGCCTGGGCATAGCGAATCGTGTCGACCGTCAGACGCATCGACGGGCGCGGCGGATAGATGTAATTACCACGCGCCGCGTACTCCTTAAGGATGTCGTTCTGGATCGTGCCGCTCAACTGCTCCGGCGCAACACCCTGGCGCTCACCCGTCAATTCGTACAGCAGCAGCAAAACCGAGGCGGGCGCGTTAATCGTCATCGACGTCGAAACGTCGGCCAGCGGAATGCCCTTGAAGAGGCGCTCCATGTCCTCGACCGAATCGATCGCGACACCCGTACGACCAACCTCGCCGAGGCTGCGCGGATCATCCGAGTCGAGACCCAGCTGCGTCGGCAGGTCGAAGGCCGTCGACAGACCCGTCTGACCACGCTCGAGCAAGAGCTTGAAGCGCTCGTTCGTCTCCTCCGCCGAGGCAAAGCCGGCGTACTGACGCATCGTCCACGCACGGCGTCGATAGCCATCCGGGCGCACGCCACGCGTGTACGGAAACTCGCCGGGCGCAGCAATCTCAGCGGAATCGCCGGCACCGGTATAGAACGGCTCGACGGGGATGCCCGATTCGGTGGTGACGTTGTCCTCGCTCACAAGGCAGCAGAGTAGCCGGACGCGGGTCGGCAGACACCCGTAGACTGCCGTCGTGGCCACCGTCACCATCCGACTCTTCGCTGGTCTCCGCGAACGCGCGGGTACCGGC
>JAEMTW010000305.1 GCA_016462095.1 Thermoleophilia bacterium | reverse complement strand
AGCGCGTCGAGCTAGGCGGCGGGGCGAAGATCGCGCAGCGTGTCGAGTGCGTCAGTAATGCGTGTCCGTGCATCGTCGGTTGCCTCGAGCTCGCCACGGCGAATGCGATCAAGCACTCGTTGGAGGTCCATGAACGCGCGGGCAATTTCCTGCTCACCAGGCGTGTGAGTCAGGTGGTCGAACACGCCCGAAATATAGAGATTGCGACGGACAGGTGAAGATCAGACGAGCACGAGGCTGCGGACACGCTCAACGCTCGCTGCGTTGGGCTCGTCCGTGAAACTCTCGAGCACGATGCCACTGTTTCGCTCGACGACCAGAATCACCGGAGTGCTCTTGATCGCGTAGGCCTGCGCGAGACTCGACTCCTGCAGCACATCGATGCTGCGATAGGGAACGCCGGCCGCTGTTAATGCTTTGCCCCATTCCTGGCAGGCGTGGCAGAGCGGGCCCGAGAAGGCGACGACGGCGGTGTCGCCGTACTGCGCGTCGAGGCCGAGTTGCAGCGGGTCGATGCGGGTTGGGACGGTCTTCGGACTGGCGGCTCGCTTGCGGATCACAAGGACGACAACAACCAGCACAACAACGAAGATTCCAACGATCTGCAGACGGTCCATCAGGGACTCGGCTAGACCGCTGGGTGGCGATCGACGACGATGCCGCGGACACGCGCGATCAGCATGTACATCTCGCAGCCGACACAGACACCCGTGGTGGCAGCGAGCAGGGCGAGTGCGGCGACGATCAAGGCGAGGCCCCAGCCAATGCTGCTGCTGCCGGCGTAGAGCAAAATCGACGAGACAGTCAGAAAGACGGCGCCGATGATGTTGGCGAAGCGCGGTACGCGGGCATCTTCGATTGTGCCCTCGCCAAGGCGCGGCTGCAGGACATCAAACCAGAGTCGGCAGGGGAGGCAGAAGCGACGGCCGAGCGTCAGGCCGACAATCAACTGCAGTGCGAGCAGCACGATGATCCACTCTTGTTGGAGAAGAAATGCGATCAATGCACCGACACCGACGATCGCCTGATTCGTGCGAGGCCCCCGCGAATCGATCACGTGCGTGTCGCGATACGGATCCACCGTGCGGTAAGGGATGCTCATACCTTTGATAAACATACTGGGCGTCGAAAAGATTCCCTGCTCAGCACGCGCAGCGGTTAGGCTTCCGGTATGCCGACCGAACGCACCACGACCACAGATAATTGGCTCGACGACCCGTACCCGAGCCGCGCCTTTCAGCGTGTGCGCGAGTTTGCACCCTCGGCGCGGATCGCGAATGACAGTGGGGTCGTCAGCGTCCTGCCGGTCGATCTGCAGGATCTCGGCGGCATCGAACTGAGGGCTGTCGATGGCTCGACGACGACGGTGGAGCGCCAGTTCGCGACGTCGAATGGCGAAGGGCTCGTCGTGCTCAAGGACGGCGTGATTGTCTACGAGCAGTACGCCAACGGGATGCTGCCGCGCACGCCGCACCTCTGCATGAGCGTGACGAAGTCGTTCGTCGGCGCGATGCTTGGGATTCAGGTCGGTAAGGGCCTGATTGCGATGGATCAGCTCGTGACGGAGATCGCGCCGCAGTTCATCGGCACGAGCCTGGACGGCGCCAATGTGCGGCATCTGATTGACATGACGGCTGGCACCGAGTTCGTCGAGGACTATGCGCTGTACGACGATCCCGAGGCAGACAACCCGCTGATGGAATACGAGCGCCAGG
>JAEMTW010000120.1 GCA_016462095.1 Thermoleophilia bacterium | reverse complement strand
GGTTACGACTGCGGGCTACTATCGGGAAGGCTCAATCACGGAGCTGTCGGTTGCGGATTGGCAGGACATGCTCGCGGTCCATGTCGGTGGTACCACGGCTGCGTTTCGTGCGGTCTTGCCGGGGATGACCAGTCGAGGACACGGCGCGATCTGCGCGATTGGTAGCGAACTCGGGCTCTGCGGCGATCCATTCGCCCCGCACTATGCGGCTGCCAAGGGAGCGATCCACGCACTCGTCAAGAGCGTGGCGCCAGAGGTTGCTTCGGCAAATGTGCGGGTCAACGTCATCGCGCCAGGCCCGACGGATACTCCCTTGCTGCGAGATGACCCCAACTTTGCGTCGTACTCGTCGACGCTGCCGCTCGGTCGCATCATTCAGCCCGACGAGATTGCCGCGGCGGTTTGTTTTGTCCTGCTGGAGGACACGACGCTGACGGGCCAAGTTGTGTCGCCAAACGGTGGAGCGGTGATGTGAGCAAGCTTCGCGGTATCGATGGTCGCCTAGTCCTGATTTCCGGGGCCGGGCAAGGCATTGGTCGGGCGACTGCTGAGCGCCTAGCGAGCGAAGGTGCGCGCGTGCTCGTCAACGACATCAATCCGGAGACGGCTCAGATCGTTGCCGACCGAATTGGTGGTACAGCCGTGCCGTTTGATGTCAGTGACGCGGCTGCTGTCGACTTGGCGCTGACACGCATCGAAGCGGAGCATGGCGTAGTCACTCTGCTTGTGGCCAACCACGCGTATATGACAATGGCACCGTTCGTGGATCACAGTGAGTTCGATTTCGAGCGGCACTTAACGGTCAATCTGATCGGCACGGCTCTGTTGATGCAGCGGTGTCTGCCGGGCATGGTCGAGAGTGGCTATGGGCGGATCGTTGCGATGACATCGGAGTGGGGTGTGATTGGCTGGCCCAATGCGACGGCCTACGCGGCCTCGAAGGGCGGCATTATTGCGTTGACGAAGAGCGTGGCGCGAGCGTATGCAGCGAAGGGAATTGCTGCGAATTTGGTGGCGCCTGGCACGACGGACACGCCACAGTTGGATGTGGACGCGATCGATGCTGGCTTGACGCACGAAGAGATGGTCGCTGTCTATGCGGCAGAATCGCCGCTTGGTCGCATCAACCGGCCAGAAGACATGGCGGCCACGATTGCGTTCTTGCTGTCCGAGCCGGCTGTGGCTCTGGTTGGGCAGGTCATCTCGCCGAATGGCGGCACGACCCGGCTCTAGGACGTGCGGCGCGACTAGACTAGTGGTTTCGACGTACGTTAGGCTAGACCGCTGTGAGTATCACTAACCCAGAGAGCGGTAACGCGCTCGGCGAACGAGTCGCGGCTGGCGTGACTGTGCAGCAGATCGCTGACGAGATGTCGGTGGTAGGAATCTACACTCCCGACAATCCAAACCAGGCTGGCCTAATTCGCAGCGTCCACGCCACAGACCTGACCGAGCCAAGCCGGTACCTGTTGCCGAACGAGCTCGTCGCCACGAATGGCTTATGGCTTGCCACAACGCCAGCTGAAGACTGGGTGATGCGGGTCTCAAAGGCTGGGGCAAGTGCTCTGGCGTTCGGGTTGAGCGACGACATTCAGGTCGTGCCTGTGGAGATCGTCAAGTCCTGTAAGAAGGTTGGCTTGCCACTGCTGGTGATCGATTCCGACACGTCGTTTACCAAGCTCGCGGACGTGATCACGAGTCTGCTTGCCAACGATGCGGCACACGACCTGCGCCAGGAACTCAACGAGACGCGGCGACTCCTGCAGGCCTCGGTGGACGACGATGCCTACAACGCATTGGCTCGACATGTGCGGGCGGTGACGGGGTATACCGCGGCGGTTGTCTCGGCCGACGGCGAGGTTCTTGCGGCGGCTGGCAAGAAGCCACGTGCGCGCGACGTGATCGAAGCCACCTTGGCCGTGCGTAGCCAGCGACTGCCCGCGTCGATCGAACCGTTCTCGGCCTTTCCGGTGCCGAGCGTAACTCGCCGCGGATCGATTCTGTTGATCGGCGCGTCCTTGCAAGACATTCAAGACGCTCAGCGGCTAGCGATTGAGCACACGACGGCTTTTGCCGTCGTGGCTGATCAGCGGCGATCGGAGCGGCGAACTGTTTCCGAAATCTTGACGCGCGAATTGCTGGAAATGATCGAGGATGGCGACATCGGCGAACGGCAATTGCGTAGCCGCCTTGAGACGCTAGGGTTGCGGCACGATCGCGAACTGTTGCTACTGGTTGGTGGCGATACGCAGGCGTTACGTAGTGCGCTCAACATCGTCGATGCGTCTGTTGCTGTGGCTTTGCGCGGCGGTCGGCTGGAGGCGCTCGTGCAGGGCGACGATGCGTCCGATCTGTTGGCGTCACTCGTCGACTTGTTGCAGCAATCTGGGCCGGTGTCGCCGCTCGGCCATGGCTTGGGTATTGCGACGAGTGGTGGGTTGCGGGTGCTCCTCGCGGCAACCGAGGCGGCCTTTGCGAGTGCGAGTCTGGCAGGAGTGAGCAACCGCCTCGTGGCTGCGAAGTCCGATTCGTCGCACCTGCTGCTCGCGGGGGTTGATCCGGCGCTTCGCCGAGCGCATGCGGAGGCCTTGCTTGGCCCAGTCAACGACTGGGACGCGACACACGGGGGGAACCTCGTACCGACGTTGCGCATGTTTCTCGACAGTGACGGGCGCTGGTCCGAGGCGGCGAGCGCTCTCGGCATCCATGTCAATACGCTCAAGCATCGATTGGGACGCATCGCCGAGTTGAGTGGCAAAAGCGTCGATCGTACCGCCGACCGCGTGGACCTCTGGATCGCGCTCGCGGCGCTCGGGTCGGACAACGATGATTTGGCGAGCGGTTCCGACAATCAAGTCGATGCCTCGTCGTAGATATCGCCACTATCGAGGTGGTGCCAGATCCTCAACAATCGTGGTGTGGTTCTCAGCGTGACCACGGGCAGAGGTCGCACAGGTGACGCCGGTACTGGAGGGGTTGTAGTGAGTACGACAACGACGGAGATTGCTCGCTTTGCGTTCGTTCGGCCGGACGATGTCGCGGGTGCGGTTGCCGCTGGCGCCGCGGCCGGGCAGGGTGGACGGTTCTGGGCTGGCGGGACGGATCTGATGCTGGAGTGGCAGCGCAAGCAGCGCTCGATCGAGACGAGCATCGACATCACAAGGCTGTCCGAACTGCGTGGGATCGACGTCGGCCCTTCCGAAATCCGCATCGGTGCCCTGACGACGCTGGCTGAGATCGAGCGCGCTGCTGCAGTTCATCCCGATTTGGAGACGCTCGCGGCAATTGCAGCAGTCATGTGCACGCCCCAGACGCGGACGCTCGCGACAGTAGCCGGAAACCTCTGCAACGCTTCTCCTGCTGCGGACCTCGCACCAGTTCTGATGGTGCTTGGTGCACGGATCACGACGTTGACGGCTGAGGGTGGACGCGAGCTCGAGCTTGAGGACCTCTTCGCCGCACCCAAGCAGAGCGTGCTCGCCGATGGCGAGTTGCTGACGCACATCACGATTCCGCTCGGTGGGCGGCGCGCGGTTCGCTATGGCCGAATTGCGCGCACGGTCGTTGATATCGCGCTGACGTTGTCGGCCTGCGCACTGACGCTCGATGATCAGGGTCGGATCATTACCGCTCGGATCGCATTTGGCTCGGTTGCTCCGACACCGCTGCGTGCGCCGTCTGGTGAGCAGCTGCTGGTGGGCAAAACGCTCGCCGAGCTGACGCCCGAACTACTCGCCGAGGCTGCGACTGCAGCCGCTGGCGACGCCAACCCAATCGACGACATTCGGACCTCTGCGGCGTATCGACGCCACGCAATCCGTGTACTCACGCAACGCGCGCTCACCGAGGCTGTTGCACAACTCTCCGTTGGAGGCGACCAGTGATCACCGTCCTTGTCAATGGTCGTGAGCAGGCCTTCGAGCCGGCAGCAGATGCATCGCTGGCGTACATGCTGCGCGAGGAGGCTGGCCTGATTGGCGTACGCGTTTCGTGCGGTGAGGGCGAGTGTGGCGCGTGCACGGTGCTCGTTGACGAGCGGCCGGTGACGTCATGCCTGATGCTGGCGCACCAGGCCGCGGGTCGGAAGGTGACGACGATCGAGGGCTTTGGCTCTCCCGAGAACCTGCACCCAATCCAACAGGCATTTATCGAGGAGCAGGGTTTTCAGTGCGGCTTCTGCACGCCGGGGTTCATCATCGCCGCCGCTGCGTTCCTTGAAGAGAACCCGAGCCCAACCGAAGAGGAGACGTCGATCGCGATGAGCGGCAATATCTGTCGGTGCGGTGCCTATCCGTACATCGTCCGAGCAGTCATGACCGCGGCCGAGCGCCTGCGAGGAGCGTCGGTATGAGTGCCACGACGAATGACATTGCGGCATTGCGTGATGGCTCGAAGACGGACGAGCGACTGTCGACGCCAGCTCGCGAGGCTCTTACGATCGTCGGCAAGGGCGTACCCGTCAAGGATGCGATTGAAAAGGTCACTGGCTCCATCAAGTACGGCGTCGATTTCGCCGTCCCACACATGGCGCACGGCAAGATTCTTCGTAGCCCGCACGCCCACGCCCGCATTGTCAGCATTGACACGACACGGGCCGAGGCAATCCCCGGCGTATACGGCGTTGTGACGCACGAAGATGCGCCTGGCGGCACGTGGGAAAACGCGTGGTTCAACTATCGCGGTCGCATCATGGACGGTACGGCGCGCTTCGTCGGCGACGAGATCGCTGCCGTGGCCGCGGTGTCTGCCGAGATCGCCGAGTTCGCGCTCGCCTCGATCGAGATTGAGTGGGAGATTTTGCCAGCTGTCTTTGATCCTCACGAGGCACGTAAGCCGGGGGCACCGCAGATTCGCGATGAAGGCAACGAGAGAGACCCATACATTGTCGAGTGGGGCGATGTCGAAGAGGGTCGCGAACTAGCAGACGTGATGATCGAGTCCGATATCGTCTTTGCGAGCCAGCAGTACGCGTCGATTGGGCGCAATGCGTGCGTCGCGGAGTGGATGAATGATCGGGTCACGCTGTGGACGTCATCGCAGACCCCATCCGAGCTACGCGATGGTGTGCACGAAGCGTTTGAGATTCCACTCTCGAAGGTGCGCGTGATGGCACTGCCAAGCGGCAGCTCGTTTGGCTCATGGTGGAGCGCAAACTTCATGCTCGTTACCGTCATGCTCGCGAAGAAGACTCGTCGCCCCGTCAAGATCGAGCTGTCGAATGCCGAGTGCATGGGAACGGTCAAACGCCGCCACATCGAGCACACGCGTGGTCGAATGGGAGCCAAGCTCGATGGCACGTTGACGCTTGCCCAGTTCGACCATGTGATCGACAACGGTGCGTACGGATTCAAAGACGACGTCGGCTTCTTCTGCGTCGATATGTGGGGCCGCGCGTTGCATGGTGATTATCAAGTGCACGCCGTCAATACGAATCTTGTGACCGCGGGCTGCATGCGCGGTGTTGGCGACATTACGCTCGGATCGGCCGTGGAGCGCACGGCTAATCGGGTGGCTGCCGAGCTCGGCATCGATCCGATCGAGTTTCGTCTCAAGAATCAGATTCGCCCAGGCGAGCCATTGCGAATGCGCCACTCACTCCACAACATGGATTGTTCTGTCGAGGAGTATCTGGCAGGTATTCCCGAAGAGGTGCGTGCCGACTGGCCCAAACTCTTCCACCTGTCGAGCGGCTCGACGGCAGAGATTCTGACGGCAGGCGCTGAGGCGTTCCGGTGGTCGGAGCGTTGGCAGGGTTGGGGCAACCCGGTTTCGACCGACGGTCCGCTGCGTCGCGCCGTTGGTGTCGGCACGGGTGCGCATGTCTGCGGTGTGGAGTTCGAGGGTTCATCGTCGGCAGTCGTGCGAATCAATGGCGATGGCAGCGCCAAGGTGCATGCGTCGTGTGGTCGCCAAGGTCAAGGCAGTGAGACGACGCTGTCGCAGGTTGCCGCCGAGGAACTTGGCATTCCTTTCACGATGATTGAGATCGAAACGGGCGATACCGATTCGTGCCCGTGGAGCCACGGTTCGTTGGCTTCAAACACGCTCTACCGCATTGGTTGGGCTGTCCGTGCGGCTGCCAAGGATGCAAAG
>JAEMTW010000304.1 GCA_016462095.1 Thermoleophilia bacterium | reverse complement strand
CACGGTCGTCGATGCGGAGAGCGAAACTGATCATGTTCCGAACGTACCACGCGTAGCAATAACGTGAGACAAAAACTTTAATCGTGGGAAAACTGCGCGTATCTCGTCACGCGGCGCACATCTTTGGCACGAGCGCCGTCTAGTCACCCATCGGTGCGGAGGTCGCTTCGCGCTCGTGCACGCCACCCGGAATCAGCAGGCCACAGACGACGGCGCTGACGGCAAAGACGCCGGCCGACACCCAGAACGCGACGGAGTAGCTATGCACGGCCGCGGCCATCTGATCACCAAGATCGTCAGCCATAAAGCTCACAACTGCGCTCGCAGCAATCGTCGACAGCAACGCGGTTCCGATCGAACCACCAATCTGCTGCGTGGTATTCGCCATCGCCGAAGCGACCCCGGCGTCATACGCCTCAACACCACTGGTGCCAACCTCAAAGCACGTCGCAAACAACATGCCGAGTCCCAGACCAAGGATGACGAGACCAGGGAGGACGTGCGTGACGTAGCTCGTGTCGACACCGATCTGGGTCAGCAACGCCATACCGACCGCGGAGAACACCATGCCGGCGAAGACTGGCACGCGCGCACCAACCTTGGGCAGCAGCACGGCGGTCGAGAGGGTCGCCATCACCATGATCCCGCCAACCATCGGCAAGAAGGCGAAGCCCGTCGTAATCGGCGAGTACTGCAGGATCGTCTGGAGGTAGTACGTCAAGAACAAGAAGACGCCAAACATGCCGACACAGGCCAAGCCGAGCCCGAGGTAGGCACCGCCACGCGAGCGGTCGAGCACGACACGCATTGGCAGCAGCGGATTTTTGACGCGCAGCTCGATCAAGACAAAGATGACCAGCAGGACGAGACCGCCGATCAGGCAGCCGAGCGTAGTCGTAGACGTCCAACCGTTCGTCGCGGCTTGCGAGCAGCCATAGACGATGCCGAGCAGACCAACGGAGACGGCCACAGTGCCGAGCAGGTCCAGGCGAGCCTTGCCCTCAGGGCGCTGGTTCGTCAGCAGCAAGACCGCAGCGATTGCCGCTGGAATCGCGAGGACGAGATTGACGTAGAGGCACCAGCGCCAAGATAGGTACTGCGTCAGCACACCACCAAGGATCAGACCGAGAGCGGCACCAGCACCCGCGATCGCGCCGTAAATACCGAACGCCTTGCCGCGCTCCTTAGGATCAGTAAACGTCGTCGTCAGCGTGGACAGCGCGGCCGGTGCAAGCAGAGCGCCAAATAGGCCCTGCGCAGCGCGAGCAATCACGAGCACCTCAAAGTTAGGTGCACTACCGCCCACTGCGGAGGCAACCGAAAAGCCAATCAAGCCAGCGAGCAGAAGACGCTTGCGGCCGAAGACGTCGGCGAGCCGCCCACCAAAGAGCAGCAGCGAGCCAAAGGCGAGCGTATACGCCGTGATCACCCACTGGCGATTGTCATCCGAAAAGCCAAGATCCATCTGGGCCGACGGCAACGCAATATTGACGACTGTCGAGTCGAGCACGACCATCAACTGCGCAATGCCAAGCACGGCGAGAATCGCCCAGCGGCGCTGATGATGAGGATTGTGGGCGTGGTCGGACATGTGTGCTCGTTTTAAATAGGAGAGTGAAATGGCGGAGAGGGAGGGATTCGAACCCTCGGTTGAGGAATATCCCCAACAACGGTTTTCGAGACCGCCGCATTCAACCGCTCTGCCACCTCTCCGCG
>JAEMTW010000119.1 GCA_016462095.1 Thermoleophilia bacterium | reverse complement strand
GCCGAGTCGCCACCACCGACGATCACGACCTCTTGCTCGCGAAAGAACGCACCATCGCAGACGGCGCAGTACGAAACGCCTCGGCCTTGGAGACGAACCTCGGAGTCGAGTCCGATCTGGCGTGCGGTTGCGCCCGTCGCGACGACGACGGTGCGTGTGCGCACGACGTCGGAGCCAATCTGCAACTCGTGGGGCTTCGACATCGGATCGTCGGAGAAGCGCACCTCAGTGACGTCCTCGGTGCGCATCACAGCACCGAAACGCTCGGCCTGCGCGCGCATTTGCTGCATCAACTCAGGGCCCATAATGCCGTCCTGGAAACCAGGAAAGTTGTCGACATCGGAGGTGATCATCAGTTGGCCACCAGCGGCGTAGCCCTCGATTACAACGGGCGAGAGGGCGCCACGCGCGGCGTACAGTGCAGCCGTGTAGCCGGCCGGTCCGCCACCGATGATTGCGAGCTCATGAATTCCGTCGTCTGCCATGCCGAGTCCTCTGCTTGAACGTGTGGTCGTACCAGATCAAACGCCGCTGATCGCGGCGTCATTCCTATTGTTCCGTATCGGGCGGCGTGGGTGCCGCGCCGACTGGCTCCCCACAAAAGGGGCAGTAACGGGGGTGGTCCGTGGAGTTAGCGCTCACGACGCGGTGACGTAGGGGATCGAGACGGGTTCGCCGTTCGTAAAGAGCGAGGCGACGTAGACCACGACTTCGCTCGAGCCAATCACCTGCACCTTGTGTGCGGTACCGGCAGGCTCGATCACCGAGTAGCCGGCCTCGACGTCGTAGGTCTGGCCCGGCTGGATCGTGCGGACAAACTCGGGCTTCGTGCCGAGTGCATTGGGCTTGAGGACCTTGACGGGCTTGCCCTTGATGACCGTGTAGCGGAGCGTGCCTGTGGTGATCGCGGCGATCTGTGTGCCCGCGTGGGTGTGGGCGGCGAGCGGGGTATTGCCTGGGATCGAGACGCGCTGGAGGTAGAGCGTGCGACCGTCGCCACCCTGAGGGTTGGTCGATTGGACGAGCACCTCGCGGACGGGCGCGGCGGCGCGCATGATCGCTGCGGTCGCACTCGCACCGCCGACGACACCCACAATCAGGACGACGAGCAGGGCAAGCGTGCGGCGGGTGTGAAGGTGATGCATTGGGCCTCTTCGGTGACGAGTGCGGCGATAGGTTACCCGATCGCTGCGGGCTGCTCGTTCCAGCTGAGGATTTCGAGGTCCTCGCCGACGACCCGGATGCGAGCGATCAGCAAGTAGGGTACGTCGCCAGGGGTGAGCGTCGCCAGGCGCTGATCCGGTGCCAGCGCGGGAGCGGGCGGCTCGAGGCTGCGTCGCGTTGCCGTGACCCCATCAGCGGCAACGGGCTCGCCCCCTGGGTCGTCAAAGAGTGCGACGTGGACGATCACGTCGTACAGGTGGGTACCGTCGGCCGATTCGAAACGCTCGGTCAGGACAGCCAGTGGCGCACCACCCGTCACCACCAGCTCTGTCTCCTCATGCACCTCGCGTCGCGCTGCCTCAAGGGGAGCTTCGCCCGGCTCGATCCGTCCGCCCGGGAGCGCCCAGAAGCCGAGTGATGGCTGCGTCCCGCGCTCGATCCAGACGACGCTACCTGTGCCACGAATCACGGCGAGGGCGATCTCTAACGGTGGCATGGCAGGGACGGTAGCGGCTGGGTGGCCGGCCACTCAACTGGAGGCGTCCCCTCGGGTCGCCGACTGCGCTGGTAGGTTGAGTTGTCCGGCATGCCTCGTTATCAGAAAGAACTCGGACGGTCCTCGCCGCTCAAGGCCGTGCTCCCCGGGTTTCGCTCGCGCGATGGGCAGTTGCGGTTGGCGGAAGAGGTCGGCACCACGATCGAGCGTGGTGGCGTCTTGGTCGCCGAAGCCGCAACGGGCATTGGCAAAAGCCTTGCCTACCTCGTACCGGCTGCCATGAGTGGTCAGCGCGTCGTCATCTCGACGGCGACCAAGGCTCTGCAGGGCCAGTTGCTGACCGAGGACCTGCCGCTGGCGCGCACCGCGACGGGGCTGCCGATTACGGCAGCGGTCGTCAAGGGCCGTAGCAATTACGTCTGCCGGGTCCAGCGCGCCTTTGCGCACCAGCGGGTGCCCGAGGAGTACAGCGGCCAGCTGGGTCGGCTTGAAGATTGGCTCGTGCGGACGCGCGAAGGCGACCGTGACGAGCTGCCGTTTGTGCCGAGCGAGGTTGTCTGGCGCGAGCTCTCCGTTGGTCCCGATCGCTGCCGTGGCGCGCGCTGTGCCGAGCGCGATGGCTGCTACGCCGAGCTCGCCCGCGAGCGTGCGACGGGGTGCGAGATCGTGCTCGTCAACCACTCGCTCTACCTCGCCGACCTCGCGCTGCGTTCGGCCCGGGGTGGCGAGCCGGTGATCCTGCCCGAGCACGACGTGTTGATCATCGATGAGGCCCATACCTTTGAGCAGATCGCGGCCGAATCGCTTGGCGCCCGCGTCTCGGCGCCGGCGCTGTCGCGTTTTGCGCGCGATATCGATACGGCCTGCACGGCGGCGATCAAGCTGCCACCGACCGCCGAGCTGGCGCTGCTGCAGATGCATGGCGACCGGCTCTTCAACGCCCTGCCCGAGGGGCGTCGCGTCCGCCTCGACGAGACACGTCTGCGCCTCTTGCCGCTCGATGCTGCCGACGCCATGCGCGACGCGCTGGGACGCATTGCCGAGCGCATCCGGGACTTCTCGGACGAGACCGAGGCGCTCGCACGGCAGGCCGAACGTCAGGCGCTGGCACTCGAGGCGATCCTGTCGCCCGACCACGAGGAGACGGTCGTCTGGTCCGAGCGGGACACGCGTGGGGGAGTGGAGTTGCGCGCGGCCCCAACGGCTGTAGGGCCGCTGCTGCGCGAGCACCTCTGGGACAAGCTGCACGCTGCAGTACTGGTGAGTGCCACCTTGGCCGATGGCGATGGCATGACCGGCATCTGTCGCCGTCTTGGCGCCGACGCAGCGACCACGCACGTTGAGGATTCGCCGTTCGATATCGAGTCGAACGCGCGCCTCTACGTGCCGGACGACATCGTCGGTGGTGGCAAGGCGGATCCCGTAGTCGTCGCAGATCGGATTGGCGAACTGATCGAGGCAGCGGGTGGGCGGGCGCTCGTGCTGTTCCCGTCGCTCAATCGCCTCCAGCGGGCTCAAGACCTGCTGCGCGACCGTCTAACCATGCCGGTGCTCTGCCAAGGCGAGGCCTCGCGCGATGTCCTGCTGGAGCGGTTTCGGGACGACGAGACCTCTGTCCTGTTCGCGTCGATGACGTTTTGGCAGGGCGTCGATATCCCCGGCCGCTCGCTCGAGCTGGTGATCCTCGAGAGCCTGCCCTTTGCCGTCCCCGACGACCCATTGATCGCCGCTAAGTCCGAGCGCGCCGAACGCGACGGTGGCAATGGCTTCCGCGACGTCCAATTGCCACACGCCGCACTCCTACTCAAACAGGGCTTCGGGCGCCTCTTGCGCTCCGAGTCGGATCGTGGCGTGGTGGCCGTCCTCGACGCCCGGCTCGTCACCAAGGGCTACGGGAGTTTCCTGCGGGGCAGTCTCCCGAACGTCCCCGTGATTGGCTCTGTTGACGAGGTACGCACGTTCCTCGCGCGCGAGGGCGACTGAGGTACCCCGAGCGGGACTCGAACCCGCATGCCTTGCGGCAGTCGATTTTAAGTCGACAGCGTCTGACCAATTCCGCCATCGGGGCATCACGAGGATAGAGCAGTAGGTGGGCTGCGACGGCGGTTGGTGCGATATGTCACCCATCTCCACGCTTGCCCACCAACCCGTGCACGAACTTCTCCACGACCAACTGCCCGCCTATTGTGCGGGGTCGTTGCCGCGGGATTGGCATACGTTTGTGGAGTCCGAGTTGCTCTGCTCGCCCTCGCTGCTCGCCGAGGCAATGGAGTTGATGCGCGTCAACGAGCACCTGCTCGAGGTGCGCCGCACGCTCGACGCAGCGGCCTAGCTGTTCTGCCTGCGAGCCTGTGAGACGGTTGTCGGTGTCTCGCGGCGGGTTGATGTTCGGGTAGGGATGTCACAAAGGGGTCAGACCCTTTTGTGACATGCGGCGCGTCGTCGGTCTGCCGAGGTGGGTAGGAATGTCACAAAGGGGTCAGACCCTTTTGTGACATTCCTACCCGAACGACAGCGGAAGCCGTCTCACAGGCTCATGTGCTGAACACCTAGCTCTACGAGGCGAGGCCCAGCACGAGACCGTGCAGGATGTCGCGCTCAGAGGCAACGTAGCCGTCGGCGTAGAGCGCATCGAGAGCTGCCAAGAGCACGATCGCGCCCCCTATGATCAGTGCGGCCCGACCCGATTCGATCGCCGGATAGAGCGAGTGGCGTTCGGCGGCCGTCAGTGGTGCGAGCTTCGCGATCCAGGTTGCGACGACGTCACGATCAACGCGATGGCCGTGGATCCGCTCGGCGTCGTAGCCCGGCAACTTGAGGTCGAGCGCGGCGAGCGTCGTGGCGGTGCCCGCTACGGCAATCGGCTCACCGACGACCGTCTTGGCCAGGTCGGGCGGGAGGTGCCGGTCGAGGAGGAGGTCGATCTCTTGGCGCGCGATCGTCATCTGCTCGGGGCCGACCCGGTCCTCGCTCAGCCAGCGCTCTGTGGCGCGCACACAGCCTGCCTGCAGCGAGACAGCGCCAAGGATCTGGGTGCCCTGACCAACCACGATCTCGGTCGAGCCACCGCCGACGTCGATCACCGCGGTTGGTTCGCTGGCTGGATGCGCTGAGGTGACTCCACGGAAGGTGGCCCGGGCCTCTTCATCGCCGGACAGCACGCGCGCGGCGATGCCAAGATCGCGAGCGAGAGAAGCCATGAAGGCCTCGCCGTTATTGCTATCGCGCACGGCGCTTGTCGCGCTCGCGAAGATGACATCCGCATTCATGGCACGCGCCCGCTCGACGTAGTCGGTGACTACCTTGCGCGTCCGACCCATCGAGGTCTCGGCGAGACGCTGGTCGCGATCGACATGCGCGCCGAGGCGGGTGATCGTCATCAGGCGCTCGAGCTCGACGATTTCTCCACCCGCAACGTCTGCAATCAGCAGCCGAGTCGAGTTTGTGCCCATGTCGATCACCGCTGCCCGCATGCGCGAAAGCGTACGCGGCACGACGGGCGGAGGTTCCGACTGGCGTGGCGGGCGATATATTCGAGGCATGGCAGAGATCACGCGACTGACACCATCGGCCACCAAGCCAGTCGTCCGCGTGCATCTCGCTGGCAGTTTCTGGGCGACGCTGCCCGTCGGACTCGTCGCGGACGAGCACCTGCGGGTCGGAGAAGACCTCACGGACGCGCGGCGCGCCTCACTCGAAGACCGGACTCAGACCGAACTGGCTTTTGCCTACGCCGTACGCTCGCTCGACTTTCGGATGGCCTCGCGGGCCAAAATGGGCGAGCGTCTGACCCGCAAGGGCTACGCGCCGTCGGTGATCACGCAGACGCTGGAGCGCTGCGATGCCCTCGGGATCCTCAACGACGATGCCCTGGCGCGTGGGCGCGCACGACGGTTGATGGAGGAGGGACAGGCGCCCTACTCGGCCCGCCAACGCCTACGCAAACAAGGTTTTGCTCCCGAGGTAGTCGAGGCAGCGCTCGACGAGGCGTACGCCAACTTCGATGCCGAGGCGGTCGCGCGGCGACTGCTCGAGTCGCGTCCAAGCACGACGAAGACGCGCCAACGCGCCTACGCCTTCCTTGCGCGCCGTGGTTTTGGTCCCGACGTGATTGGTCGCGTGACAGCCGAGCTCGCACCCGCTGCGACGAAAGCAGCAGCAGCGCGTGGCGCCCTCGATGTCGCTGCGCTCGAAAAACAGGTGCGCCGTCGCTACCCAACGGCCGGCAGCGATGCCGGTGCCGGGCGGCGTGCCTATGCCTATTGCGTGCGCCACGGTGCCACCTCAGCAGAGGCGCAGCAGCTCCTGCAGCGCCTACGAAACGGCTAAGCCGAGTGGGGTAGAACCTGTGAAGTGGGGCCTCAAATCGTGATCAGCGCTAAGGTTGCCGTCACATCGCGGGGTGGAGCAGTCTGGTAGCTCGTCGGGCTCATAACCCGAAGGTCGCAGG
>JAEMTW010000118.1:3011-6114 GCA_016462095.1 Thermoleophilia bacterium | reverse complement strand
CCTCCGAGGAGCACTCGCCCGCCCGCAGCATTGCGGCGGCCCGCTCTGCGGTGAGCCCAATGACGTCGATGGCTGCCATCTACGAGCCGATCGGCGGGACGCGGAAGCCGTCGACAGAAGGGTCGGGAGCGTTGGCGAGCGCCTGCTCGCGCGTGACACCGGGCTTGGCGACGTCTTCGCGCAACGCGCCCGCCACGTCGAGCGAGTGCGCGGTTGGTGGCACGTCTGCGATTGGGAGCGCCGAGATCGTGGCGACGTGGCCGAGGATGGTCTCCAACTCTCCGGCCAGGCGTTCGACCTCCGCGTCGTCGAGCCCGAGCCGTGCGAGCGTCGCGACGTGTCGCACCTCATCGGGACCTAGCTCGATGCGCTCCGCACTCATTGGTTCAGCGCCCTGCGCTGGCCTCGGCGGCGAGCACCGTGTTCTTGAGCAGCATCGCGATCGTCATTGGACCGACACCACCCGGAACGGGCGTAATCAGACGAGCCTTCGGCTGCACGGCGTCGAAGTCGACGTCGCCACAGAGACCCTCCGGCAGACGGTTGATGCCCACGTCGATCACGACGGCGCCATCCTTGACGTGCTGGGCGCCGAGCATCTTGGGACGACCGACGGCGGCGACAAGAATGTCGGCCTGTTGGCAGATCCCCTCAAGGTCCTTCGTGCGCGAGTGGCAGATCGTGACGGTGCAATCTTCCTTGAGCAGCAGGTGTGCCTGCGGCTTGCCGACGATCTCGGAGCGGCCAACGATGACGGCGTGCGCGCCTTTCATGTCGACGTCGTATGCCTTGAGCAGCTCGATCACACCGGCAGGCGTGCACGGCAACGGACCGGGCTGGAGCGTCATGAGTCGCCCCATCGCGCCCGAGGTGAGTCCATCGGCGTCCTTGGCAAACGGAATGCGCTCGATCGCGGCCTCGGTGTCGAGGTGGCTCGGCAGCGGCATCTGGACGATCAGGCCGTGGATCGCGGGATCGGCAGAGACCTCATCGACCTTGGCCTCAAGCTCGGCCTGCGTCGTCTCGGCGGGCATGACGACCTCGAGCGAGTGCATGCCAGCCTCGTGACAGGCCGTGTGCTTGTTGCGCACGTAGACCTCGGAGGCCGGGTCCTCGCCGACGATGATGACTGCGAGCCCTGCGCGAATGCCGGTCTCGTCGAAGAGCTTCTTTGTGCGCTCGGCAACCTCGGCACGAACTGAGGCAGCAACTGCTTTTCCATCGATCAAATTGTCCATACCGGGAGCCTAACGTCCGCTTCGGCTCGGGGATTCAGTCGCCGGTGCGGATGAACTGGATCCGACCGACGGACGTCAGCTTGTCGGGCGTATCCCACGGCGAAATCTCGACGTTGCAGACCGCGAGCGTGCGACCAGCGCGCAGGCAGCGGGCCGTCACCTTGAGCGGCGAGAGGTCTGCCATCCGCAGAAAATCGCTGCGCAGGTCGACGGCCACCCACGTGGCCGGCGCGACCGCCATGACGGCGTACCAACCAGCCGTGTCCACCAGCGTCGCGAGCGTGCCGCCGTGCAGCATCGGCGGATCCTCATAGCCGAGCGCGGCATGCGTCGGCTCGAGGCGCATGACGATGTCATCGCCCTCACGGCCGTAGTAGGAGAGCCCGATCGCATCGTCGAGGGGCGAGTTCTCGTGTTCGCGCAGGGGATCATCCATGACTGCAGCCTAGACGGTGACCTGCCAGACTTTGCGCGGCCCACCAAGGAGAGTCCACCGATGTCCCATAACTCCGTCAGTTTTTCCGACCCCCTGACCCTCACCCTCGATGTGATTGGCCCCAAGCCCAACCCGTCGCGTGGCGCGCCGGTTGAGTCCGTCAAGGTCTTGTTTGAAGACGCGCAGGTCGAGGCCGGTGTCTGGGAATGCACGCCCGGCACGTTCCCGTCTCGCCGCGACGGCTTTCGTGAGGCGGTCACGATCATTGCCGGCTCGGGCACGCTCCGCGACGCCGACGGCAATGAGACCCCATTTGTTGCTGGCACCGCGCTGGCAATTCCCGAGGGCTGGTCGGGCGAGTGGGACATCGTCGAGACCACCCGCAAGGTCTACGTCGTCTCGTACACCGAGCCGCGTTCCTAACGACTTAGCGCGCAGGCAGCGGACAGGCGGCGCCCTCGGGGCGTCGCCTCCGCGCCAGCACCGCGTAGCCCCGCGCGCCGAGCGCGTGGAATGGCGGGACGTAGAGCACCCACGCGCCGAGGGCACCAAGCGGCGTGCGCATCGCAATGCCTCGCACTGCATCGACCCCGATCGCAACGCTGCCATCGGAGTAACGCAACCTCAGTCCATCGCCCAGCGCTCCTCGACCGATCTCCGGATAGCGCTCGACAGCCTGGGAATAGCCAAGGTCATCCAGCAGCCGGAGCCAGTCGAGGCGACGCACCCAGAGGGTGCTGTTGCGACACATCCCACAGGTGTCGTCGTAGACCACGATCGGCTTGCTCATACCTCACCCTTCGCAGGAGTATCCGCAGGCGCCCACTCGAGACCGGCCTTGCGCGACGCCGTCGCGACGAGTTCTGCAAACCGCTCACGATCACCGAGGTCAACCGGAAAGCCGGGTACCCAGGCAATCTGCCCAACGCCCGCCAGATCGCGGAGGGCCTCGGTCGTTGCCCAGTGCAGGTCGGGGCCGATCTTGACGCCCTTCGCACCCGCCTCGGCCAGCAGTGGCGCGATCTGAGCTGCAGCAGGGCCAACCAGCGCAACGCGCTGTGCCACGCGGGTGATCTCCCGACAGGTCTCGCGCAACAGTCGCTGCTCACCCGCCGACGCGTGCACCGGGCCAGCCGACGAATCCGGGATGCCCCCGACGATCAAGACGCTCGAGCTGTCGGGCAGCGCGCGTAGGAATGCCGTCGCCTTAGCGGGTGTTGCGGCCATTCCGTTGTGGAAGACAGGGATTCCCGCAACGTCGCCCATGCGTTCTCCGCGCCATGCGGGCGACACGAACGAGGCGATCGCGGCATCGAGTGGGACCTCAATGCCCAGCGATGAGCGCACGGTCGCGAGCGCTGCCGCCAGATTGCCACGGAGGTGCGGCGCGACGTGCACCTCGGCGGCACCTGCGTCCTCGCTAGAGAAG
>JAEMTW010000118.1:0-3001 GCA_016462095.1 Thermoleophilia bacterium | reverse complement strand
GAAGTAAGTGACGGCAACGCCGGGCCGCGGCGTCAACCTCGACTCGCCAACAGGTAGCACTGCCGTGTCACCTTCGACTTGTCGAGCGAGGATGCGTTGCTTGGCGGCGAAATAGCGTCCCTCGCCGCCATGCAACTCGACGTGGTCGGGCCAGAGCGTGGTCACAACTGCATGCGTCGGGCTCGTCGTCGTGTACGCCAAGTGGGTGCTCGTCAATTCGACCACGGTGATGTCCGGGGTGGTCTTCGCTCGCAACGCAGCCAGCGAGTCGGCGCTCGGCCAGGCGTTCTCCGCGCGACCGGTCGGTGGCACATCAACCTTCCATCCGGCCGCCTCGAGCAGGTGCGCGATCAGACGCGCGGTCATCGTCTTGCCCGCCGTGCCCGTCACACCGACCACGGGCGAGCGCGCCTCGTAGAGCACAAGATCCGCGAGGCACCCAACCACGATCCCCCGCGCTCGCGCCTGTGCGACGTGAGACGCTTCCTCGCCCGTCCAACAATCGACCATCAGCATGTCTGCACGCGCGACGGCGGCATCGCGCTCGTGCACCAGCGCGCAGCCCGCCGGCACGGCCACCTCGGGAGCATGGTCGGCAATCACGACATCGGCTCCCCGGTCGCGCAGCAGACTGGCCAGCGCCGCGCCATCCCGATCGAGCCGATCCAACACGATGCGACGACCCGCGACACGCTCGGCTGTGTAGGGGTTCAGCATGCGTCGACGACTGCTGGTTCGACTGCTCTAGCGATGTTGCAGAGCTCGTGCATTGCGAACCCTTCGACGCGATTTTGGTACGAGAACCGGGGCAGCACCCGGCGGGATGCTGCCCCGATTATCGAGAGGCGACGACCAGAATCGAACTGGTGTAGACGGCTTTGCAGGCCGCTGCCTAGCCTCTCGGCCACGTCGCCAACAAAATCGGATGATACGCGGAGCCGACGCTAGAGCGATTCAGCAAGCGCTCGTTCGAGCACCAGACTTGGCGGCATGCGCGACATGCCCTTCATCGCGGCGTCGGCCTCGTGCATGTGACTGAGCGCTGCGCTGGCGTCTCCTGGCGTCCATCGCCCGACTGCGGCGAGCATCTTGCCGGCACGAAACGGTGCCACTCCGAGCTGCTTCGCGAGGGCTTCACGCGAGGGGCGGCCGTGCTCGGCCAACTCGACGGTGCGGCGCACCAGTTCTACGTGGCGGGTCAGCTGCGGCAGGACTCGGTGCGGCTCGACGTCGCCCGCGAGCAGGCGCGTGAGCTCTGCGATTGCGCCACGCCGGTCGCGCTCGGTGATCGTGTCGAGCAAGGCCCACGGTGCGTCGTCGTGACGCGCGCTGATCATGACCTCGACCAGCTCAACCTCGACGGCGTCGTCGAGTGCGTAGGTGGAGAGCTTCTCGAGCTCTCGGGTGATCTCGTCGGGACTCTCGCCCACCAGTTCGGTGAAGCGCAGCATCGCCTCGGGGTCCATGCGCACACCAAGGCGCTCAGCCTCCTGGCGTGAGAAGGCCGCACTCTTCGGTGCCTCGAACGACAGCACCGCCTCTTTGCCGCTGCTCTTGCGCACGGCTGCGAAGAGCGGGTCGTCGGCGGGCCAGATCGGCTTGCGCGGATCGGCTGGAGCATCCACGACGAGCACGAGCACCGTGGATGGGCTCGGGTTGGCAACGTAGGCAAGCACGGGGTCGAGCCGTCCGGCGCGGCGGGGCTTAACCCACGCGTCGATGCCCTCGACGACGATTAGGCGCTCCTCCACGAACAGGCCCTGCTGGCTGCAGGCGCCGGCGATCGCGTCGGGCTGGTGCTGCGCGGCATCGAAGACCTCGATCGCGTCACTGCTATAACGATCGCGAAGACGTTCGAGTGCTCGGCGGATCTTGCCGCGGTCCGTGCCGCTCAGCAGGTAGACCGGTGCGAGTGGCGTTGCGGACACCACGCCATCCTACTGCGCTCGCCGGCCGCGGTCGCCGCAGTGCGACGATCAGCGCGAGCAGGCCACAGCCGACGAGGACAACCGTGTCGGGCACGACGAGCGCCAGCCACTCGCCCATTCGTGCACACCAAAGAATCCACAACGCGGGCCACTGCGAGCACCAGGCAATGCCCGCGCCCGCCGACGGTGCCACCGGCGTGACGATCGTCGCGATCAGAGCCGACCACAGCGCGAGTGGCACCGCAGGCGCCGCGAACAGATTCGACGGCAACGAAGCGAAGAGCGCCGCCCGACCAAAGTGCCACCACGAGATCGGGGCCGTGGCAAGCGTCGCAGCGCCCGTCACCAGCAAGGCCGTCGCGACGACGTACGGAATCGCCGTTGCCTCAGAGATGCGCCGCGCGTACGGAACGGCCAGCAGGATGCCCGCGACGGCGACGAACGACAGTTGGAGTCCTGGGTCGTAGATCGACCAGGGATTCCACACCAACAGACAGCCGAAGCCGAGCGCCAGAGCGCGCCAGGCATCTCGAGGCCGACCAACCAGCCACGTTAGACAGCCAGCGATGCCTGCGACTCCGGCCCGCAACACACTGGGCGAAGGGCCAACGATGCCCACATAGAGAACAATCACCAGCAACGAGCACGCGAGCGCCTGCCGACGATTGCCACCAACACTCCACGTCACCAACACGACCAAGGCGATCAGCAGGGCCACGTTGCCACCAGAGACCGCCAACAGATGCGCCAAACCCGAGGTGCGAAACGCCAACACGGCCTGTGGTGACATGCCCGCGCTACCACCGAAGGCCAGCCCGACCACGATCCGTCCCGGATCTCCCTCTCCAGCAGGCGCGAGCGCAGCGACGGCGTACGCCCGGGCGCGGTCCGCGATGCCCCAGAGGCCACCGCGTCGTCCAATCACCCGTTGCGTCCCGACACGTAAGACGGCGTGGACGCCCTGATGGGCAAGCCACGCCCGCTCGTCGAAGCCATGCTGCGACCCGCGGGGCGCTGACACGCTGCCGCTGACCCGGAGGATGCTGCCGCGCGTTGGACCCTGAGCCGCGTTG
>JAEMTW010000117.1 GCA_016462095.1 Thermoleophilia bacterium | reverse complement strand
GCATCGCCAATCGCATGCAGGGCGACCGGCATGCCGTGGGCGGCAGCGGTCGTTATCAACTCGACGAGTGCCGCGGGTGGCAGCAAATCCATCCCCGTTCCACTGTCGCCGTAGGGGGCCAGCATGTTGGCGGTACGCGCTCCAAGGGTCCCGTCGCAGAAGGCCTTGACGGGGCCAACCTTGACGTGGTCGGAGCCAAAGCCAGTGACCAATTCGATTGCGTCGAGTGCACCAATGTGTTCGGCCGTGACGGCCATCACGACGCGCAGTGAGACGCGATCATCGAGATCGAGTTCCTGCCACGTGCGGCGGCCAAGGCGCCACTCAAAATCGTGGACGCCGGTCACGCCGAGCGCGTGTGCAGCCGTCTGACCAGCGGCGACGGCACGCTGTCGCTCGACGCGAGTCGGCTCGGGCAAGGGCACCGCCCAAGCATCGTGCTCGCGTCGGATCGCTTCGCCGCCACCGAGCAGTTCGAGCGCACGGGCGCTGAGCCAGAGGGCGTGATGGTCGCGAGCCCAGAGCGCCGCTGGGCGCCCCTGCGCGGCCCGATCAAGGGCCGCAGCGGGGTCTGAGACGTCGGCCAGCAGTTGCTCGGTCCACCCCCCACCGATTAACCAATCACCATCGGTCTCGTTGGTTCGATCCGTGGCAGCGCGCTCGGCAACGAGTGCCAGCGCGGCGTCGCCGGTTGGTGCTTGTCGGACATCGACGCGGTTGGCAGCGAGGGCCCAGGACAGAAAATGAACGTGGGCATCGACGAACCCGGGTACCACGGTGCGACCCTCGAGATCGATGCGCACGTTCGAGACGGCGGAGGTGTCGCCCTCCCAGGCCTCGACGCCGCGGGTGATGCGTCCACGGTTGTCAATTGGCAGACCACGGACGCGTGGGACCTCGGGGTCGCCGGTATAGATGGTGCCGCCATGGATAATCACACCGGGCAGCGTAGCGCCGTCCGTAGGCACCGCCCGGTAGCGTTCGGCTATGCCCGTACCCGCCGACGAGATCACTTGCCGCCTGACCGCCTTTCGGGCGGCGCTCGCGGGGGCCGCGATTGATGCTGCACTGATTGTCGAGGCGAGTGACCTTATCTACCTGACGGGCGTGATGACGGAGGCCCATCTGATTGTGCCCGCGTCGGGTGAGCCGATCTACCTCGTGCGGCGCAACCTCGAGCGAGCCTCGCAGGACGGGCGGATTGCCGATGTACGATCGTTTGGGTCGTTCAAGGAGCTGCCAGCACTGTTCGCCGAGCTTGGCACTCGGCGACTCGGGCTCGAGCTCGATGTGTTGCCCGCCGCGCGCTATTTGCGCTACCAGGCACTGCTGCCAACACTCGAACTCGTTGACGTCTCGAATCTGCTGGCTGACGTGCGGGCGGTTAAGAGCGAATGGGAGATCGACCAGAGTCGCATCGCTGCGCAGCAGGTTCAGGCCGCCTTCGCACTCGCGCCCGAGACGGTCGCGACGCAGCGCACGGATCGAGACGTCCAGGTCGCGCTCGAGCACGCGATGCGTCTCGTTGGTCACCAAGGGCCACTGCGCTTTCGGGGTCTCAATGGCCAGATGTTCTACGGCGCGGTCTTGGCTGGTCCAGACGCCGCGGTGGCGCCTTGGGCGGATACGCCGCTCGGCGGTCCCGGCCCAAACCCAGCGGTCGGTAAGGGACCGGGCGGCTGGGAGTTGCGTGACGGCGATGCGATCTCGGTCGATCTCGTCGGCGGCTGGGAGGGGTATCTGGCCGACGCGACGCGCACGTTCTTTCGAGGCACGCCAAACCCGCTGCTCGCTGAGGCGCTGGCTGTCTGCGAGACGATCCTGACCGACCTTGAGACGCTGATGGTGCCTGGCGTCCCAGCAGAGCAGCTCTATATACGCGGGCTCGAGTTGGCAACGGCCGCGGGGTTTGGTGAGCACTGGATGGGGCATGGCTCCTCGCGGGTGAAGTTCGTCGGCCATGGCATTGGCCTCGAAATCAACGAGCGCCCCTTTCTTGCCCAAGGCTTCGCCGAGCCACTCGTGGCAGGCAACGTGATCGCCGTCGAACCGAAGCTGGTCTTCCCAGGGGTTGGCGCGGTCGGTATTGAGAACTCGTACGTCGTGCGCGAGGGTGGGCCGGAGCGGCTGACAACTTCCTAATGGGGTCAGACCCTTTTAGGAAGTTAGAGGCGATGCGGTTGCTCGGTTAGTCGTTGTAACTTCCTAAAAGGGTCTGACCCCATTAGGAAGTTCGGCGGAGGCGAAGCGGGCCGCGCGCCGTCGACGGATCGACGACACGGCCACCCTGCGTGAGCTCGAACGTCCCGGTCGCCACGAGGCGTCGGGCAGCGCGGCGTGCAGGCTCCTGCAGTTTCTGCCAGTCTTCGCCGCCGACGATACGGGCGGCCTCCGACGGACACACCGTGGAGCCAGCGCTGCCCTGGGCCAAGAGGTCGACGAGGGTGGCTTCGAGGGCCGCGTCCGTGGTGGTGACTCCACGCTTTCGACAGGCACTCGAGCAGTAGCGGACCTGGTCCCAATCGCGCGCCCACGCTTTGCGCCACGAGAATGCGCGGCCGCACGACACACAAATGCGGTCGGGCGGTGTCACGCCACTGGAACGTCGAGCGCGCGTTCAAGCGCAGCACGCGCATCGACGCTGATGACGGGGCCATGGGCCGAAACGAGATGTTCGATGGGCGTAGCCACTAGTTGTGGAAGCAGTTGCGGTAGCCCGTGCTCCAGCCACTGACGCGCTCCGGGATCGTCGAACCAGGCGGCTGGTGGTCGGCGCAGGCCGCCGGCACCATCGTCGATCAGCAGGTCCGACATCCACAGCAGTCCATGACAGGTGCACTGCACGATCGCCATGCGAATCGCGCCCGCTGCGTCGGTAATTGTCACGCGGCAGTCGCCCGCTAGTACCTCACCATCCCCCAGTACCCGGTCCACGTTGCAGGATGCCGCGAGCGACACGCCGAGCACACGCGAGCCAGGGTAGCGTTCCTGGACTGCATCGGCACTAC
The DNA here is from genome assembly GCA_016462095.1 of Thermoleophilia bacterium. Taxonomy (GTDB): domain Bacteria; phylum Actinomycetota; class Thermoleophilia; order Gaiellales; family F1-60-MAGs149; genus F1-60-MAGs149. The sequence continues at coordinate 3,159 of JAEMTW010000117.1, read as the reverse complement.
GACCGTGCGACTCGGCGGAGACCACGATCGTCGGCGGCAAGCCAACGCGTGCGACATCCTGATCGAGGTGATGCCAGAAGCGCTCGCCCTCGCTGTCATCGGGGACGAGTGGGTCGATCAGCACGATCCCGGCTGGCGACTCGTGGTAGATACACGCGACATCCTGCGGCCAGCCACCTGTGGGATCGTTCGAATCGCCGGACCACTCCGGGTGCGGTGACGTCCACCGCCACAGACCATCGGCGAGGCGGTCGACGCGCATTAGAGCCAGGCGTCCAACAGGCGTCGGGCAATGCTGGCTGGCGGTGGCAGCACGGGTAGGCGCTCGCGCGTAAACCACTGCACATCTTCGAGTTCGGTCAGGTCGGGGACCACCTCACCCGAGGCCCACTCCGCAGTAAAGCCCAGCATCAGCGAGTGGGGGAAGGCCCAGCTCTGGCTCCCGAACCATTGCGGCTCGGTGATCTCGATACCTGCCTCCTCACGCACCTCGCGGCGGACGGCGGCCTCGGCGCTCTCGCCGACGTCGACGAAGCCGGCGAGCGTCGAATACATACCCGGCGGAAAGTGGCTGGAGCGGCCCAGCAAGACCTCGTCGCCACGGGTGATGCGCATGATCACGGCGGGCGAGTGGCGCGGATAGCCGCGGTGCGCACACTGAGGACAGGCGCGGGCGCGTTCGTCAGCGAGGCGATCAGTCGACGCACCGCAAACACCACAAAAACGATGCGTCCGATCCCACTCTGCCAATTGGAACGCGCGGCCCGCCACGGCCCACTCGGCGTCCGGCAGTCGCCCGTGGAGTGGGCGCAACGGCTCGTGGACCCAGCCGCTTGGCAGTTGCGTGGCAGCATCGATGTGCGCGGTCTCGACGGAGTGGCCCGCGAGTGCGCCGACATGGACGGTCTCGGCTGGTACCAACGCAGCAAGCGCGGCTCGGGTTGGCAGGCGCATGTCGTCACCCGTCGCGACGATGAGTGCGTTGCCGACGAACAGGAGCACGCGATCCTCGTCGAGCGGATCGTCCGAGCGACTCAGTGCGGGTTCAAACAGCATGACTGCAAGCATCGCAGGTCTGGTACCAGTTCCAAAACGCTGTCTTAGAGCGGGGAAGGAGAACGGCAGGAGAGTCCGAATAGCGGTGACATGACTCCGACTGCCACTGCTACGGCAACGCCTCCTGACGCGTCGCCGCGCCGCCTGAGTGTTGCGTCCAGCGCAGCGCGTTCTGCCCACATCATCTCGATGGCGAACCAGAAGGGTGGCGTCGCCAAAACGACGTCGACCGTCAACCTCGCCGCCGCACTCAAAGAGCAGGGCAAGCGCGTGCTCGTGGTCGACCTTGACCCGCAGTCAAACCTGACGATGAGCTTTGGTGTTGATCCTGAGCATCTCGAGCAGTCGATGTTTGACGTGCTCGTGCATCGCCTGCCGATTACCGAGGTGATTCATCACCGGGAAGTCGATGTTGCTGTCTCCTCGATCGATCTGGCCGGTGCCGAGCTTGCACTGTCCTCCGCGATTGGACGCGAGCGCGCCCTGGAGAAGGCCTTCGCGCCGATCAAGCATGACTACGACTACATCCTGATCGACACGCCGCCATCGCTTGGCCTGCTGACGATCAACGCGTTTACGGCCAGCAGCGGCGTGATCGTGCCGGTGCAGTGCGAATACCTCTCGCTGCGTGGACTTGTGCAACTCGAGTCGACGTTGCAGATGATTCGCGAGAACCTCAACGCCAGCGTCAAGATCGAAGGCATCTTGCCGACGATGGTCGATAAGCGCACTGTTCATGCCCGCGAGGCACTGCAGCTGTTGACGGCGAACTTTGGCGATTTGGTCTTTAAGACACGCATTCGTAAGACGGTGAAGCTCGCCGAGGCCCCAGTCCGCGGGGGCTCCGTGCTTACCTATCAACCAGACGGTCCCGGCGCAATGTCGTATCGGGCCCTTGCGGAGGAGGTGCTTAGCCGTGACGAATAAACGAGCCAGCATGCATGACGGTCCGCTCGCGGACTTGTTTCGGTCGACTGATGCTTCGAAAGAGGCAGGCAACACGGCCGAGCCGTCCCCTCCTGCGCCTGAAGAGACGATTGAGGCAACGCAGCTGATGGAGCCACCCGTTGCGGCTGCTCCGCCCGTTACGTCCCACATTCAGCCCGTCCCCGACCCTGTTGACGAGCCGGTGCGCGAGACGACTCCCGTGCGTCCCGCTGCGATGTTCGCGCGTGGTGACGCCAAGGGTTCGCCGCTAGCCCGCAATGTTTCCGGCAATGCTTACCTCGCCGTGATTCGCGTGATTGGTGTTGGTGGCGCGGGTGTCAATGCCGTTGACCGCATGATCGAAGCCGGCATTCGCGACGTCGAGTTTATTGCCGTCAACACGGATGCCCAGCAGCTCAGTTCGTCTGAAGCACCGACCCGCATTCATATCGGCGAGAACCTAACCAAGGGCCTCGGCTCTGGTGCGCGACCCGAGATTGGTCGCGAGGCGGCCGAGGAGTCCGAAGAGGAGATCCGCAAGGCGTTGCAGGGTTCCGACCTGGTCTTTATTGCTGCTGGCCAGGGTGGTGGCACCGGTACGGGTGCAGCCCCGGTCGTGGCACGCATCGCTCGCGAAATGGGCGCCCTGACGATTGGCATCGTGACGACGCCATTCCGCTTCGAGGGTGCGCAGCGTCGCGCCCAGGCCGATGCGGGCATCGACATGCTGCAGGCCAACGTCGACACGCTGATCGCAATCCCCAACGATCGCCTGTTGCAGGTGCTCGATCGCAGCGTCACCATGGTCGACGCGTTCCAGGTTGCCGACGACGTGCTGCGCCAAGGCGTGCAGGGTGTCTGCGATCTGATCACGACGCCTGGTCTGATCAACCTCGACTTCGCCGATGTCCGCACGGTGATGCGCGACGCCGGCACTGCCCTGATGGGTATCGGCATGGCGAGTGGCTCGAATCGCGCCCGCGAAGCGGCGACGCGAGCAGTCGAGTCGCCACTGGTCGGTCATCAGATTACGGGCGCCACAGGCATTCTCTTGAGCGTCTCCGGCGGTCCCGACCTGTCGCTGCACGATGCGATGGAGATCGCCGAGATCGTGCGCGAGGCTGCCGACGAGTCGTGCAATGTGATCTTCGGTGCGACAGTTGACGAGAGCTTGGG
>JAEMTW010000303.1:1237-1744 GCA_016462095.1 Thermoleophilia bacterium | reverse complement strand
GAGAAGACGTGGCCGTTGCCCGAAGCCTCGACGACGACCCTGTTTCTTAACGAAGACGGGCGACTCTCAGCGCAGCCTGGTTCAGACGGCGAAGACCTGCTCGAATACGACGCCCGCGTTGGTGTCATGGCCGGCCTCTGGTCGGGCGGTCTGCAGTTCGGACAGCCCGGTGATCAGCGACCCGACGAGGCGCTCTCTGCCGTGTACACCTCAACGCCAATGGACAAATCGCTGTCCATCCTTGGACGCGTCATCGCGGATCTTGAGTTCACCACGACGGCGAGCGTGCTTGGCTTCTGCGTTTCCGTGTCGGATGTGGCCCCCGATGGCACCTCACACCTCGTAGCCAAAGGCATGCTCAACGGCACACGTCGCTCCTCGCTCACGACGCCCGAACCGCTTGTTCCCGGCGAGCGTACCTCGCTGCAGGTTGAGGTCGACTGTGCGGCGTGGCGTTTTGAGGCAGGCCACCGCATTCGTATTGCAGTCGCGAATGCCGATTGGCCG
>JAEMTW010000303.1:0-1227 GCA_016462095.1 Thermoleophilia bacterium | reverse complement strand
GGCCGAATGTCTGGCCGACACCCGAGCCAGCAACGTCACACCTCCACCGAGGAAGCGCGGGCTCACGCATCACGCTTCCCGTCGTACCAACGCAGGGCAGTGCAACGCCACCCACGTTCCTCCCGTCGCCCATCCAGCGCGAGCGCCACGCCCTGCGTGCCCAGCCTCCGACCTGGGAGATCATCAACGACGCCCTTACGCGCCGGGCAACCGTGAGGCTCCACGAGGAGGATGAGGGGCGCATCAACGCCACGACCGTCGTCTTCCGCGACTTCGACCTGACGACCACCGTCGATGCCGACGATCCAGCCCATGCCACGGCCTACGGGCGCCACTCCACAATCATCCGTCGGCCGGGTGCCGAAACGACCGCCATCTCGTCTGTCCTGATTGAGGCCGCTGCGACGCATTTCCACGTCACGATCAACCTCGAGCTGCAGGTCAACGGCCTGCAACACCACACGCGGCAGTGGGTCCAGTCCGTGCCTCGTATCCTGCTCTAAACTGTTGCGCATGGAACATGTCGATTGCATTGAATTTCTGACGACCTGGCCGAGTCGCCTGCTCTCACTCAGCGTGGCACGCCGCGATGGCACCACGATGACGCTTCCACTCTGGTATCGCCTTGACAACGAGGCGCTACTGATCTGGACGACACGAGAACGTGGCTGGGTCAAGAACCTCCTGCGCACAGGGCATGCCTCATTTAGCGTTGCCGAAGAGACGCACCCGTACCGTGCCGTCACCGGCCGAGGCAAGGCCGCTCTGTTGACCGACGGAGAAATCGATGTCGACCAGGAAGTCGCACTAATCGTCGCCCGCTACATCCACCCCGACCTCACAGCCACCTACATCGAGAAGTGGGCGCAGCTACGAGACATCGCCCGTATCGAGATCGAGCACCTGCACGGCTGGTCGCTCGGCTACTAGCCCGCGTGCCGCAGCCCATCGCTGCGTGGCCGCCGCGCCGCACTGTCGAACCACGGGCGTTGCTGCTCCATCGCGGCCGCGATGCGAAAGGCACGAGCGTCGTCGTACGTCCGCGTCACGATCTGGACTGCAATCGGTAGACCATTGGCCCCGAGTCCGCACGGCATGGCAATAATCGGTAGACGCGCAATCATGTTGAACGCATGCAGCAGCGACGGCTGATAATCGCAAGCGAAGGTCCGGCCGGCCACCTCGATCGTCTCCCAGGGCATTGCATCCGCACGAATCTCTTGTGTC
>JAEMTW010000302.1 GCA_016462095.1 Thermoleophilia bacterium | reverse complement strand
CCGGTGTGCCCGCGTATGTGATCGCCAAGGATGCGACCCTGCACGCGATCGCCTCAACGCAGCCGTCAACGCCTGATGCACTCAGCGTGCTGCCAGGGGTCGGCCCTGCGTTTTTGGAGCGTCACGCGGCCGCGGTGCTTGAGGTGCTGGCCGCGTACGACGGCCCGCTCGCGGCCTAACCGTGTCACTTCGGCCAGTTCGTCCAGCCAACCGGCGTTCCAGCCGGCCGATCTGACCAGTTCGGCGGTGGCGGTGTGTGGCGTGCAAGACTCGGCACAACGAGTCGTCCGCCCGGCTGTGCGGTGAGCGTTGGCCGTGACGTATTGATGCTGTTTTCCGCGACGATCATAGCCGGATCACACAGCGATCCCCTCGGACAGGCGTCGTCTGCGATACCGAGCGGAAAGCCTGGCCCACCATCCCAGATGACGTTGCCAACGAGCCGAAGTTCGTCGTCCGCACGTGCAGATGCCGGCACATTCGAACCTTCATGCATAGGCGTAGGACCTCGAATGTCAAAGATTTGCCACTGGCTCGGTTGTTGATCGGGATTGACAATCACGTTGTCATAGAGAAAAACCCGCCGATTAGGAATCTCCACCGCATTCGTCCCATCGTCCACCACCGTCGTGCCCCAGCCGCCCGCTGCTAGGTACGCCGCACAGCGCTCGCGAGCATCATCGCCTGGCTGGCCATCACAAGAGCGCAGCCCGAAAACGACTTCAAGCACGTGTGAGCGAGCACCGACACGTGTCGCAACGTTACGACGCAGCAGCACGTTGTAGCCGCCCTGAACTCCAAAGGCCGCGCCCTCGACGTCATGGACGGTATTGCCTTCAATGAGGACGCCTGACGCCTCATACTGCAAAAACGGCGCCTGCATAAACTGAAAGCCCGTGCCCTGACCAACCGTGAAGCCTCCGGTGCCACAGTCGTAGAAGACGTTGCCTCGGACCACGACGCGCGTGCTCCCGCCTTTGGCATAGCCACACCAGTCGACGGCACCGTGGATGCGATTACCAAGCAACCGGAGCCCTTGGACCGCCACTGCATCAAACGCGTTATCCGTAGCACCACTCAGATCCGAGTTACGGATCGTGACGTCCCAACTCTGATTGATCTTGACTGTCTCCTGCGCGTCATGCCCAACCAGCGTGACGCGATCGATGAGCAATTTTCGACACTGCTCGCAATGGAAGACATCGCCGCCGCCAACCAGCCGTAGGTTGCGTAATTGCAACCCGTTGACGCGGTAGACATTCATGCTACCGAGCACGGGTGGTCGTCGTGGATTAGTCGCCTCGAGCACGATCTGACCGCTGCGATTCTCCCAATACTCCGGCATCGCACTGCTGTAGTTTCCAGGACCAATGCGGATCCGCCAACTTCCGCTCTTCCCAACTGGCACGCGCTGCCATGCCTCGCTCACCGTCTGAAGTGGCTGCGAGCGACTACCAACTGCCGTATCACTCCCGGTGGTGGCGACATACAGCGTTTTTGTTGCTGCCTGCGCGACGCCAGACGCGAGCGCCACGATCAGCGCGACGGCACTAAACACCGAGAATTTCAGCACCTAACCATTTTGCCACGACCTAGCAGGCGACGTGCAGAAAAGACCCGCAGTGTGCCTGCTCTATCAGTCGAGCACTGCGCCGAAGGAGGCCGGACCGACCAGCTTGGCGTACTTGTGCAGTGCACCACGGACGTACTTCGGCTCGGGGCGTACGTAGACCGCACGGCGCTTGG
>JAEMTW010000116.1 GCA_016462095.1 Thermoleophilia bacterium | reverse complement strand
GCCATGGCCGTCTGCGGCCTGTGGGGGCCAAACAGCCGCGAGATCCTGCAGCCACTCGTGCCTGAGGATCTCTCCAACGAGGCCTTCCCGTACATGCGTGCGCAGCAGATCCAGATCGAGCATGTCCCGGCCCTCGCGCTGCGCATCTCGTACGCCGGCGAGCTCGGCTGGGAGTTGTACGTGCCGAGCGAGTACGGCGGCTGGGTCTGGGAGCGCCTGATGGAGGCCGGTAAGGACCACGGCCTCGTGGCCGGTGGCGGCGGTGCCTTCGAATCGCTGCGCATCGAGAAGGGCTACCGCTTCGCTGGCGTCGACATGCACACCGATTACACGGCTGACGAATCAGGCCTCGGCTTTGCCGTTCATCTCGGCAAGTCGGGCTTTATCGGCAAGCAGGCTGTTGTTGCCGAGCGCGCTCAGGGCAGCAAGAAGCGCCTCGTCCCGATCCTGCTCGACGACCCCAACGCGGCTGCCCTTGGTGGCGAGCCGATCCTGATCAACGGCACCAAGGCCGGCTATGTCACGAGTGCCAATTTCGGCTACTCGGTTGGCAAGTCGATCGCGTACGGCTATCTTCCCGCTGAGCAGGCAAGCCCGGGAACGCGGGTGTCCGTGCGGATCTTCGACCGCGAGGTCGAGGGTGCCGTGTCCACCGAACCTATTTTTGACCCCACTGGCTCGCGCCTCCGCGTCTAGCCACTCGATTTACCTCAGAGGAGCACCATGCCCAAACTCGCAACCGCACTCGAGCGACTCGGCACCGAGACCGCCTTCGAAGTTCTCGCCCGCGCCAAAGCCCTTGAGGCCACCGGCAAGCGCGTCATCCACCTCGAAATCGGCGAGCCCGACTTCGACACGGCGCCCCATATCGTCGAGGCAGCCACCAAGGCGCTGCGCGATGGCCAGACCCACTACTGCCCCGCGCCCGGCATCCCGGCACTGCGCGAGGCCGCCGCGAACCACCTCACCGCACATCGCGGCATCGACGTGCACCCCGACTCGATCGTCGTCACGCCGGGTGCCAAGCCGTTCCTGTTCTTCGGCATCCTCGCGACCTGCAACCCGGGCGATGAGGTCATCTACCCGAACCCGGGCTTCCCGATCTACGAGTCCGCCATCAAGTGGGCCGGCGCGACGCCCGTGCCGCTGCCGCTGACGGAGGAGACCGACTTCGCTTTCACCGCCGAGGACCTCCGGTCCCGCATGACGTCGAAGACGAAGATGGTGATCCTCAACTCGCCGGCCAACCCGACGGGTGGCTACATCTCGAAGCAGCTCAATGCCGAGGTCGCCGCCGTGCTGGCCGACCACGATTGTTGGATCCTGTCCGACGAGGTCTACTCCGAGATGCTGTGGAGCGGCTGCGAGCACGACACGATCGCCGGCCACCAGGGCCTCCAGGACCGTACGATCCTGCTCGACGGCTTCTCGAAGACGTTTGCGATGACGGGTTGGCGCCTTGGCTACGCCTCGTTGCCAGAGCCGCTTCGCGAGCCGATCACGCGCCTGATCATCAACTCCGTCTCCTGCACGGCACCCGCCACGCAGCTGGCCGGCGTTGCGGCCTTGACTGGCCCGCGCACCGAGATCGACGCGATGATGGCCGAGTTCGATCGTCGTCGCGTGGCCGTTGTCGAGGGCCTCAACTCCCTCCCCGGCGTCAGTTGCCGCGATCCGAAGGGCGCGTTCTACGCGTTCCCGAACGTCAAGGGCACGGGCCAGGACAGCCGCGTCGTTGCCGATCGTCTGCTGCAAGAGGCTGGCGTTGCCGTCCTCAGTGGCACGGCCTTCGGCGACTATGGCGATGGCTACCTGCGTCTCTCCTACGCCAACAGCATGGAGAACATCCAGGAGGCGATTGAGGCGATGCGCGGTCTGCTCGAGGAGATGACTGCATGAGCAAGCCTCGCATCGTCGTCACGCGGCGCATCCCGCAGCCGGCGCTCGACCTGCTCGCCGAGCACGGCGACGTGTGGCTGTCGCCGCACGACCGTCCGCTCACGCGTGAGGAGCTGTTCGACGCCGTCAAGGGCGCCGACGCGATCGTCTGCCTCCTGCACGACGCGATCGACGACGAGGTACTCGACGCGGCTGGTCCGCAGTTGAAGGTCATCGCCAACGTGGCGGTGGGCTACAACAACGTCGACACGAAGGCGATCGAGAGCCGCGGCACCGTCTGGTTCACGAACACGCCGGGCGTGCTGACGGAGGCCACCGCTGATATCGCGATGTCGCTGATCCTGATGACCACTCGTCGTCTCGGCGAGGGCGAGCGCGTAATCCGCTCGGAAACCCCGTGGGTGTGGAGCATGTTCTACATGCTCGGCACGGGCATCCAGGGCAAGACGCTCGGCATCGTCGGCCTCGGCCTAATCGGCCAGGCAACGGCGCGTCGCGCCAAGGCGTTCGGCATGGAGATCATCTACTCGGGCCGCCGCCAGGCGGATCCCGCGATCGAGGCGGAGCTCGGCGCCAAGTACGTGTCGTTCGACAAGCTGCTCGAGACGGCCGACGTCGTCTCGCTGCACTGCCCGCTCAACGACGAGACGAAGCACCTGATCAACGCCGACCGTCTGGCGCAGATGCGCGAGGACGCGTACCTCATCAACACCACGCGCGGTCCCGTCGTCGACGAGCAGGCGCTCGTCGATGCTCTCCGCAAGGGCGAGATCAAGGGTGCTGGCCTCGACGTGTTCGAGGAGGAGCCGAAGGTCAACCCCGGCCTGCTCGAGCTCGAGAACGCAGTGCTGATCCCCCACCTCGGCTCGGCCACGATCGAGACCCGCACCGAGATGGGTCTGCTCGCAGCCGCAAACACGGTCGCGATCCTCAACGGCGAGGAGCCCCCGAGCCCCGTCGTTCGCGTCAGCTAATCACGGACGAAAACGGCTCAGAATTGGCGCGTGCCGGTCCGGGGCCGTTGTCGTTTTCGAGCGCGTGCCGAGATTTAGCGTGGACCCTCACCGGCACCGACGACTTCGACTCGGACACCGTCGAGACGCGCCTTTGCCCAATCTGCGTCTGCAGTCAACACGCGCTGCACGTCCTCATGGAGGTACGCCGTTGCAAGGATCAATGCGTCGGGTGTCCCGAACCGGCGCCGCAGGGGAGCCGCAGCCTCTGCCACCTCACGACCCACTGGCAAGATCGCGATGCGCGCTCCGCGCACAAGATCTTCTGCCGCGTCGCGAGCCAGTCCCGTCGACCCCGTTCCGGCGAGCACCTCCGTCCAGCACACGACGGACATGCAGAGGTTCTGACGCTTGTCCGTCTCGCGCTCGACAGCGGCAACACCTTCGATGTGATGTGCATCATCCGCGTACAGCCAGGCGATCACGATCGACGAGTCAAGCAGCGTCAATCCCATTCGTCGCGGCACTCCTTGATGCGCGCATGCGCCTCGGCGGCGCCGGTCAGGCGTCCTGCGTGCTCGTGGATGATCGACCGCATGCTGCGGATCTCCGCATGCCCCGGGCCGAGGGCACGCACGGAAAGAATCTCGCCCTCTTCGAACCCGGCGGCATCGAAGGTCTCGCGACCGATGGTGATCTGGTGTTTGCTACTGATCTTTACAAGATCCATGATTCGTAAAGATAGCGGACGCGCGGAAGCGAACGAAAATCACACAAACGGGCCCACACCTGCCGCGCTTTACCGCGTCTTACAGATCAAGATGCCGGCGGCCGAGACCAATCGGCACAAGCGCCAAAAGTACGAGGCCAGCCGACACCAGGAACGGCCAGGCCGCTGCTGCGGTGCCGGCCTCGCGGATCGTCTGCGTCAACTGATCTTCCAGCGTGGTCCAGGCAGTGCGCTCGGCGGGATCGCTGGGCACGTTGCTGAAGACGTCGCCAATGTTTGGAATGCGACCGTTGGCGTCCTGTACCACGACGCCCAGCCGACCCGCGAGCGCAACGCGCGTCGAGAGTGGCAAGGGGGAGTCGAGCAACAGCCGGACGCCGGTGCGTTCGACCTGCGCCTGCTGTGCCTCGAGCTGTTGCGTAAAGACTGGCGTCAACGCCACGATGCCGAGCACGAGGCCGAGGTGGCGTGCGGTTAGCGTCCAGCCGCCGTGCACCGCCTGGGGCGAGCGACCATGGAGCGCCGCGTCGGTGAGAGCCTCGATCGTGATACCGATGCCAATGCCGATCACGATCTGTGCCGGCACGGTCCACCACCACTCTGGCGCCGGCAGGAGTGCCAACGCTGCGAGCCCCGCCGCCAGCAAGATCGTGCCGGCTGCGGCTCTCGCTGGAAGCGAGCCAAGGTTGTCGAAGGCGCGCGCGCCGACGATTGCCGACAGTGGCATCACCGTCACCACCAGCGCGGTTGCGATTGGCGACATCTGCCAGCCCTCGATCAGCAAGAGGACGATTAGAAAGAGCGCCGCGGTGAGGCCCGCGCTGAGCAGCAGCAGCGCGATATTCGGCGCGAGCTTGGGGCGCCCGGCCGCGATGCGCTTCGCGTGCGTCTTGACGCGCAGCGTTGGGATCGCAAGCAGGATCGCTGGGACCTGGATAAAGAAGATTGCCTCCCAGGAGATCAGCTGGGTCAGTAGCCCGCCAAGCGCAGGACCAAAGGCTGCGCCAAGCGCGCCTGCCGTCGCCCAGATCGTTGCGGCTCGTCGCTCGGAGCCCGTCGTGGTGGGCAAGATTTCGAGCGCCGCGGTGACGGCCAACGCGCCCCCGACCGCCTGCACGCCGCGGGCAAACAACAAGACCTCAAACGACGGTGCGATGGCACAAAACAGCGAGGCTGCCGCAAAGACAGTCAGCCCCAGCCCCAGCAATACGCCAGGGGCACGACGCCGCACCATGTACGCGACCGGCACGGCAACGAGTGCGAGCACAATATTGAAGCCCGTCAACACCCACGAGACCTGCCCGATCGAGACGCTGTAGCGCGCCAAGATGTCGGGCAGCGCGAGCACGACGATCGACGAATCGCTCAGCACCAGACCAACCGCGAGCGCCAAGGCGATCGTCTTGAGGCGATTCCCCGGAACATCGAGGAAGCCGACTTCGCGCGCCTGAGGATCGGTCGTCAGACCCGTCTCGGTCTGGCTCGCGGGACTCAGATCTCCGCGCCTTGCGGGCAGGTTGTCGGGCTCGTCCATCACTCGGAGTTTGCCAGAGATTCGAGCAGGGTTGCCAAGCCAGCCGGACCGTCCACCGTCAGCACGGCTGCGACCCCGAGTTCGGCTGGAGCCTCGTCGGAGGCGACCGCAATCGCCACGTCCACGACGCCAAACGCGTCGAGGTCGGTCTGGTCGTCCCCGGCGTAGAGCGAACGCACGATCGTCGGGTGCTCGGCAAGCAGGTGCTGCACCGCCGTGCCCTTGTCCTGCTCCAAGGGAGGTCGCGCCTCGAGCGTCATGCGGCCCCAACGCCAGCCGAGCCCGGCTGCGGTGATCAACGGCACGGCGCGCGTAACCAACACCTCGCGCGCGAGCGTCGGATCGGGCGCCTCGCGCAGGTGCACCGACAGCGTCGCCCCCTTGTCCTCAACCCAGGCACCGACTTCGGCGGCGATCGGTGCGATCGCTCGTGCCGCCGAGGCCACGATTGGCAGCCACTCCTGGACCCCCGGAGCGTGGTGCAGCACGTCGTCTTCGAGCAGCTCGAGCCCGTGGTTGCCAACAAACCGCACGCCAGCGACGGGCACGAGCCACGCCGCATCGACTGCCGCTCGGCCCGACACACACGCGACCAGGCCATAGCGCTCGACGAGCCGCTCAATCACCTCCAGCGTCGATGGCAAAACCGCGCTGAGATCTGGATGGTCGACGATCGGTGCGAGCGTGCCATCAACGTCCAGCAGAATCGCACTGCTGGCCGGGTCGAGACGAAACGGTGCGAGGGGATCGGTAGCCACAGGTCGTTAGGATAGAGCCATGGATCTCGAAACCCAGATCGGTCGGGTTGGCGTGCTCCCGTACGTCGCGATCGGCGTGGTCGCTGGACTGTTCGCCGCGATGTTCGGCATTGGTGGTGGCGTCGTCATCGTGCCGCTCCTGATCCTGATTACGAAGATGCCCGCGCGGATGGCCGCCGCCACCTCCCTGGCCACTCTGATCTTGACGTCACTGATGGGCGTGATCCGATTTTCCGGCAGCGACCACATCGACTGGGTTGCCGCGATCGTGATCGGCACGCCCGCCATCGTTGGCGTCCTGATTGGCATTCGCTTCCAGAAGCGCCT
>JAEMTW010000115.1 GCA_016462095.1 Thermoleophilia bacterium | reverse complement strand
GCGCGATCAGGGTGCCGAGCTGGAACGGTGTCAGCTTGTCGGCGAGGATCGTGTTAGTCGGGCGGTTGCCTTCCATCACGCGGTGCGGCGCAACGTTCGGCGCGGTGCCCTCAGCGAGCACCTCGGCCTCGGTCTTGCCGAAGGCGAGCGCCTCGGCCTGCGCAAAGACGTTGCTCATCAGGATGTCGTGATGCTCGCCAATCGGGTTGAGCGACTGGCCGAAGCCGATCAGGTCGACGGGAATCAGCATCGTGCCTTGATGGATCAGCTGATAGAAGGAATGCTGGCCGTTCGTCCCAGGCTCGCCCCAATAGACCGGACCCGTGTCGTAATCGACGCGGGTGCCATCGAGCATGACGTGCTTGCCGTTCGACTCCATCGTCAGCTGCTGGAGGTAGGCGGGGAAGCGCTTAAGGTACTGCTCGTACGGCATCACGCCGATCGTCTGAACGCCAAAGAAGTCGCGGTACCAGACGGTCAAGAGCCCCATCAGGACCGGGAGGTTCTGCTCGAACGGAGCCGTTTGGAAGTGCTCGTCCATGGCGTGGAAGCCGGCCAACAAGTCGCGGAATCCCTCTGGGCCGATCGCCAGCATCGTCGAGAGGCCGATTGCCGAATCCATCGAGTAGCGGCCACCGACCCAATCCCAGAAGCCGAACATATTGGCCGTGTCGATACCGAATGCCTCGACGCGTTGGGCATTCGTGGAGACAGCGACGAAGTGTCGTGCGACGGCCGCATCGTCCTTCAGCGCGGCGAGCGTCCAAGCTCGAGCAGTCGCCGCATTCGTCATCGTCTCGAGCGTGCCAAACGTCTTCGAGGCGATGATGAAGAGCGTCTCTTCGGGGTCGAGGTCGAGCGTTGCCTCGGCAAAGTCGGTGGCGTCGACGTTCGAGACGAAGCGGAACGTCAGGTCGCGTTGGGAGTAGTGCTTGAGTGCCTCATAGGCCATCACCGGGCCGAGGTCCGAGCCACCAATGCCGACGTTGACGATGTTCTTGATGCGCTTGCCGGTGTAGCCCTTCCATGCACCAGAGCGCACCTGCTCGGCAAACACGCCCATCCGGTCGAGCGTTGCGTGCACCTCTGCGACGACGTCCTTACCGTCGACTTCGAGCGTTGCGTCGCGCGGAAGGCGCAGCGCCGTGTGGAGCACCGCTCGGTCCTCAGAAACATTGATGTGATCGCCCCGGAACATCGCTGCTCGACGGCCAACAAGATCACGCTCTCCTGCCAGCTGGAAGAGCAACGGCAACGTCTCGGGCGTGATGCGGTTCTTCGAGTAGTCCAAGAACAGTCCGACCGCCTCGGCCGTAAAGGTCTCGCCGCGCGTCGGATCATCCGCGAACTGGTCGCGTAGATGCAGGCCTTCAATCGCGGCGTAGTGCCGCTTTAGAGCCTTCCAAGCGTGGGCGGATCTCAGCGCTGTCATCAGACGTCCTCCTCGCTGGAGGATAGGGGGTTCAGAAAAATCGTGTGATCAGAACTACAGCGAGAACGGGTGTCAATCTGGTGACCCGCACGCCTGCCGGTCGCGGCTCGTATCAGAGCAATACGCCCGGCGGGTTCTCAAAGCCGGGGTGCGCGGCACGAAAGGCGCGCGATTGGGCGACCGTGCGCATCCACTCGTAGTGGAGCTGTTTGGCGACGACGGGGATCACTCCCGCGCGGCGCATGCGATCGAGACCGGCGGCATGGGCACTGCCCGGCGAGGCCACGGCGTCTTCGACGACGGCAACCCGAAAACCCTCGCCGAGCAAGCCGAGTGCGGATTGCGCCACGCAGACATCGGTCTCGAGGCCGACGAGCACGGCGGTGCGGCGCCCAGTCTCGCGGACGGCGGGGCCAACCAGCGGATCATCAGCGAGGCCGAAGACGACCTTGCGCAGGACGGGGGCATCGCCAACGGGCCCGACGAGTTCGGGGTGGAGGCCACCCCAGTCGTCAGGCGACTCGACCGAGGCGATCACCGGGACCGCGCAGTAGCGCGCGCTCTCGACGAGGAAGGCAATGCGTTCGAGTAATCCGGCCTTGGTCGCGTCTTCGATGCGGGCCAGAAAATCGGCTTGCACGTCGATCACGACGAGAACAGAGTCGGCGGGATCGATCAGGAGGCCCATGGGTGGATGCTAGCGATCACTGGACGGTGGCGATGGTCTCGAGTCGCCTACCCTTTCCAAATGGCACTCACCCTCCCGATCGTCTGGAACGACGCGTGTCTGTTGCACGCGCCTGGTGCCGAGATCTGGCTGGGTGTGCGGATGCCAGATGATGAAGGGCCCGAGCGCGCGGGCATCATCCGCGACGCACTCGTGGCGCAGGGAGCACAGTTGGCGCAGGCCGAGGCGCATCCCGACGACATCTTGCTCGCTGTCCATAACGCCGACCTTGTTGCGTTTCTACGGACTGCTTGGACGGCCTGGGGCGAGGCCGGGCTGCCGACCGACCCGGGCCAAGACCTTGTTGTGCCATACCTGTTTCCGACGACGGCGATGCTCGGGGCCGTCGCGCCTCAGCGCCCGGAGGCGGTCTGGGCACGGACGGGCTACTACTGCTTCGACACGATGACTCCGATCGCCGAGGGCACGTGGTCTGCCGCGCGGGGTGCGGTCGATGCCACGCTGACGGCCGTCGATCTGGTCCGTGGCGGTGCGCCGCTGGTCTATGCGATCACGCGGCCACCCGGGCATCACGTCAGCCGTGGCGCGTATGGCGGCTCGTGCTACCTCAACAATGCTGCGATCGCTGTTGAGGCGCTGCGGGCAGCCGGAGCTGGACGGGTCGCCCTCGTCGACATTGATGCTCACCATGGCAACGGTGCGCAAGAGATCTTCTGGGAGCGTGGCGACGTCTTGACGACCTCGATCCACGTCGATCCTGCCGCGGGGTGGTTTCCGCATGTGATGGGCTGGGCCGACGAGGTCGGTGGTGGCCACGGCGAGTACGCCAACCGCAACGTGCCGCTCAGCCCCGGCAGTGGCGACCGGGAGTGGCTGGCAGCACTCGATCAGTGCCTCGCGGATGTGCAGACGCTCGGTGCGGAGGCGATCGTGCTTGCGCTCGGTGTCGATGCCGCCACGGGTGATCCCAATAGTCCACTCAACGTGACGACTGCGGGCTACCACGAGGCAGGTCGGAAAATCGGTGCGCTCGGGCTCCCAATCGTGGCGGTGCAAGAAGGCGGTTACGATCTTCCTACGCTTGGCGGGCTCGTCACCGCGACAATCGTTGGGCTTGAGGAGGGCATGCGCGATGGCTGAGACAAACCCGATGTGGATCACAACAGACGTCTCGGAGGGCATCCCTTCGCAAATCCGCAAGGACCTGATGCCGCCGCCGTACTGGCGTCTCGAGAGCGTGGTGGCGACCGAGCGCGCACGGAGCCTCTCGCTCGGTGATGACGGGCAGACCGCGGTCTTTATCCAAGATCGCGATACCTCGGACATCTGGCTGCTCGATCTCGACGAGCCGACGCCCCGGCGCCTGACGACGGGCCGCGCGCCCTCGCCATATTGGGAGGACACGCAGCCGGTGCTGTCGCCCGATGGTTCGCAGGTGGCGTACGGCGATGACGGTGCGGTCTGGGTTGTGCCCACGGCCGGAGGGCCGACGCGGCGCCTGGTCGAGGGTGGAGCGCCGGTCTGGCTTGGCGACGACCGGCTGATCATCTCCGTCGAGCGCGACGACAAGACAACGCGTCTTGCCGTCGTCGATGTCGCCGACCCGTTTCCGCGGCGCCTGACGGTTGGCTGTTCCGATCATGGCGATGAGTGGGGTGCCGCTGTCTCGCCCGATGGCAGCACGGTCGTCTACGTCTTCTGGGTCCGGGAGGACCTGCGAGAGAGCCAGATCTGTGTGGTCGATGTCGGGACAGGTGCCGTCAATACGATCAGTGGTGTCGCCGAGATGGCCGTCCGTTTCCCGTGCTGGTCGCCCGACGGTGACTGGATCGCCTTTGTCTCGGAGCGCTCTGGTTGGTACGAGGTGCACCTGATTCGTCCCGACGGTTCCGATGCGCGTCAACTGACGAGCGACCTTGGCGACTTTGGCGGCGTCAACTGGAACGCGGATGGTCTGCGGTTGGTGGCGACGCGCAGTCGCCGTGGCCGCAGCGACCTCGTCACGATCGACGTGGCGACGGGCGCGGTCAGCGAGCTCGCAGGCGGTGGCACGTGGGGCTCGCCGCACTGGACGGCCGACGGCTCGATTCTCGCCGAGTACTCCGACTATGCGACACCTTCTGAGTTTCGGATCGTGCATCCGAATGGCGACATCGAGCAGGTTCATGCACCAGCGGCACGCGCAATCTCGGCTGCTCCGCATATCGAGCCCGAAGACATCACGTACACGTCGTTCGACGGCACCGAAATCCACGGCTTTCTCTACCGCCCGGCTGGTGCTGCGGCAGATGCGACGGTGCCGGTGATCGTCTACCCGCACGGCGGGCCGACTTCTCTCTACTGCGAGGAGTGGGATGGGCATGCCCAGTACTTCCTCGATAAGGGCTACGGCTGGCTGGCCATCAATTTTCGCGGCTCGATCAACTACGGGCGCGACTTCGAGCGTCTCAATCACAACGACTGGGGTGTCGGCGATACGAAGGACTGCCTCGCGGCGGCCGACTATCTCCGCACGCTCGACTGGGTTGACGGGCAGCGGCTCGGTATTTTCGGTGCCTCGTACGGCTCGTACATGTCGCTCTTGGCAGTGACGGACGATCCCGAGCACCGCTATCGCCTCGGTGTCTGCAAGTACGGCGACTGCGACATCGTCTCGTCGTGGGCGCAGGGCGATCGCGAGGGCGTCCAAGACCTCGAACGGATGATGGGCCCTCCGGCCACGAATCGCGAGGCCTATCGGGCTGGCTCGCCGGTGCATCGGCTCGCCAACATCCAGGTGCCATTGCTGATCGCGCACGGCCTCGAAGACATCCGCGTCAACCCGGCCCAGTCCGAAGAGCTCGTCGCCGAATTGCGGCGCCTTGGCGGCAAGACCTTCGAGTACATCACCTATCCAACCGAGGGTCACGGCTTGCTACGCCACGATCCTCAATTGCACTTCTACCGTCGCCTCGAACGTTTCTTTGACTGGTATTTGATGTAACGCCATCAGGGTCCGCTCGTGATCCATGGAGGACATCACAACCGCGCGGATGTCATGTCCTCCCTGCAGTGGCGTGGTGACGCAACGGTGCGTATGGGTGGGGGAGGACATGACATCCGCGCGGTTGTGATGTCCTCCCCCGCACACGAGCGGACCCTGATGGCCTTTTCTTAGTCCTCGAGCGCAGCGCCTTCGCGCAGCAGGCGCGCCTCTGGCTCTTCGCCGTCCAGGAAGAAGCGCTGCTCGTAGGCGAGAGCGCCTGTCTGCTCGCGGTACCAACGAACGCGCAGGGGGATCTTGGCGAGGTGGAAGATGCCGAGTTGAGGACAGCGGCGGTCCGACTCGTCTGCGAGCGCCTTGATGCGCCCATCGCTTTCGTCCGTATTGAGCCAGAGATCGAAGTTGACCTGCTCGAACTTTGGCTGCAGGTGTAGATCGAAGAAGAAGCCACGAATATCAATCAGCGACCGGATGCCCGTGCGCAGGTTCGAGTATGCAAAGCCCTGATCGCGCGCGACGACAGTGATCGTGATCGACGTGCACATCGTTAGGCCAGCGAGCTGATAGTGGACGGGGGTCCAGCCACGCGACTGGCCGATCAGGTCTGGCGGGTCGCCAATATCGAAGCCCTTCGGCTCGTCCGCCATGATCGAGTGCTGGCCCTCCATGAACGCCTCGACCAGCATCTGGTCGTGAGACTGGGTGGTGACGTCGGTGATGCCGATGTAGGCCGGAAACTGCTCGTCGCTCATGGTGCCTCCTCTGTGATGGAGAAAGCCTAGGCGGCTTGGGAACGGATGGCGAGTGCTCGGACAATGGTGGTGGTGCGACGGAGCGCTAGGGGAGGACATCACAACCGCGCGGATGTCATGTCCTCCCTGCAGTGGCGTGGTGAGGTATCAGTGCGTATGGGTGGGGAGGACATGACATCCGCGCGGTTGTGATGTCCTCCCTGGATCACGAGCGGACCCGGATGGCCCGTGCTCTGGCGCTGCCCTAGTTGTGATCGCGTGGGAACGTGTAGTCCCACGTCTTGGAGAAGCAGCGCTCGCCGTTTTCCGACACGTCGAGCAGGCAGCTGACGAGATAGTCGGTTGCCGTGCACGACATCGTGCTGCGGGCGATGATGTCGACCTGCAGTG
>JAEMTW010000114.1 GCA_016462095.1 Thermoleophilia bacterium | reverse complement strand
GAGGCGATCGCGTGCAGGGTCGCATCCTTGGCGATCACATACGCGGGCACACCGGCCGTCTTGGCGGTGACGCTACGCCACGTCTTGAGCGCGGCGACGAGTTCGGTGGGTGCATCGTCGGGAATCGGTGGTGCGGCGGCCTTGCGCGCCGACCGCGTCCGCGTGGCGGCTGTCTCGGCGAGGACGTCGACGGGGTCGCAGACGTCGCAGCAGCGACCATGCGCCTCCGGGTCTTGCTGGTCGCCGAAGTAGCGCAGCAGCGTCAGGCGTCGGCACTCTGTGCCAGCCGCGAACGATTGGGCGGCGTCGAGACGATCCCAGCGGCCACCGGTGATCCGCCGAGCCCGCTGGCGCACCTGATCGGCGCGATCTGCACCGAGTCCACGAAAGCGCATCCGGCCACGCCAGAGCTGGCTGGAGCCCGGGTCGAGCTCGACGGCGCCGACCGACTCGGCCGATGCGAGCCAGGCGCGTACGTTGTCGTCCTCGCCACCGAGCGCGCGAGCCAGCTCGCTGGGGTTGACGGCAAAGGCGCCCGTGTCGGGATCGGCGAAGGAGGCGAGCGCAGTGAGCACGCGATTGACGTCGTCGGGGCCAAACTCGGCGCGGCGAATCAGTGCACCCAAGACGCCGCGGTCGCCACTGGAGTGCAACAGCACGCAGCGCGACTGCAGGCCATCGCGACCGGCACGACCCGATTCTTGCGAATAGGCCTCGATCGACTGGGGGAGGCCCCAGTGCCAGACCTGACGGATGTTGGCTTTATCGACACCCATCCCGAAGGCCGTGGTCGCGACGATGATCGCGTCGTCTGAACGCATAAATCGATCCTGGCGCTGCTCGCGCACGTCGCGGCCGAGACCCGCGTGGTACGCCTCGGCGGGCAGTCCTGCGGCCACGAGCGCCTCGGCCACCATCTCGCTGTCTTTGCGGGTTCGAACATAGACAATCGCCGGGCGGGTCGCTGCGATCTTGAGACCGTGCTCGAGCAGCTGCAGACGTCGCGCCTTGCCACTCGCCTCGATCGCGTCAAAGGTCAGATTTGGGCGGTCAAAGCCGGTGTGGATCTCGACTGGATCTTGCAAACCGAGTCGGCGAACGATGTCGATACTGGTGGCCGTGGTGGCGGTGGCCGTTAACGCCATCACCGCGCCGGGCTGGAGCGTCTCGCGCACCTGGGCGAGACGGCCATAGTCGGGTCGGAAGTCGTGGCCCCATTCGCTCAGACAATGCGCCTCGTCGACCACCAACAAGTCGACGTGGGCCTGCGCCAGCGCCTCGGCAAAGCGTGCGTTCGCAAAGCGTTCGGGCGCCACGTAGAGCAGGCGAATCGCGGGCTCCTCGAGCAGCGTGCCCTGGTTGCCACCCAGCGAGGCGAGGATCGCGTTGACATCGTCGCTGCTGGTATCGCTCGTCAGGGCGGCCACGTCCGTCCGGCCGCGCCGTCGCAAGGCTTCGACCTGATCGCGCATCAAGGCGAGCAGGGGAGATACCACGATCGTGAGGCGCAACGAGCCGAGTGCCGGCAGCTGGTAGCAGAGCGATTTGCCCGACCCCGTCGGCATCACGACCAGGGAGTCGCGACCATCGATCGCGGCCTGCACCGCGGCCTCCTGTCCAGGCCGGAACGCATCGTGCCCAAAGACGTCTTGGAGCAGGCTGTGGGGATCGAGCGTCACGGAGGCAGTCTACGAAGCGTCTCCCCCTACCGGTGTGCCGGTCTCGCGCCGAACTGTCACGCTCAGATCAGCAGGCAGGCGGCCTGCTGGCCAGCGCCACCGACTGGGCGCAGCTGCGGGTCTTCGCTCTGACAACGCGCCTCGGCAACCGGGCAGCGGGGGTGAAACCGGCAGCCACTGGGAATGTTGATGGGGTTCGGTGTCTCGCCCTGCAAGATCTGCGGCTTCGTGGCGCGATCGGGATCCGACTGAGGCACAACCGAGACCAGCGCCTTCGTGTACGGATGCTGAGGGTTCCGAATCACCTCATGGGCCGGGCCCTCCTCGACCACGCGGCCGAGATACATCACGCAGATGCGATCGGCGTAGTGGGCAGCCGTCGACAGATCGTGAGTGATCATCAGGATGCCGAGGCCGCTCTTGCGCAGCTCGTCGAGCAGGCCGAGGATGCCAGCTCGAACCGAAACGTCGAGCATCGAGACGGGCTCATCGGCGAGCAACAGCGTTGGCTCGAGTACGAGCGAGGCGGCGATCGACACGCGCTGGCGCTGGCCGCCGGACAACTCGTGCGGATAGCGATCGATGTAGAGCTCGGCTGGAGTCAGACCGGCACGCTCGAGGGCGGCACGCACGCGCTCCTCGCGATTGTCGGTCACGCCATGGATCTGCAACGGTTCGATGACGGTGTCACGGACCCGGAAGCGCGGATCGAGGGACTCGTACGGATCTTGGAAGATCAGCTGCATCTCGTGACGAATCGGGCGCATCTCGCGCTGCGAGAAGGTCGTGATGTCGCGGCCACGGTAGGTAATCGTCCCGGCCGTCACCTTCGCCATCCGCATGATCGCCTGCGCCGTGGTCGTCTTGCCACAACCCGACTCGCCGACCAGGGCAACAAATTCGCCCGGGGCGACGGTCAGCGACACGCCATCGACAGCATGGACGACGCGCTTGCGCCCAGCCGGGTAGTGGACGACGAGGTCGTCAACCTGGAGCAGCGGCTCGGTCATACGGTTTCCTTGAGGTGGCAGTACGCGCGGTGGCCGTCCGTGCCGGTTCGCAACGGCGCTGCCTCACTCGCACAGGCCGTGAGCGCAGAGTCGCAGCGCGGCTGGAACGGGCAGCCCACGAGCGGCTGGTCGAGGCGGGGAGGGGCACCGGGGATCGAACGCACAGTCTGCTCGGCGAGCAGGTCCGGGGTGGCCGAGAACAGCATGCGCGTGTACGGGTGCAGCGGCTCGTGGTAGAGAGCGTGCGTCGTACCGATCTCCGCGATTTCGCCTGCGTACATGACTGCAGCGCGCGTGCAGACCTGCGAGACGAGCGGCAGATCGTGGGTAACCATGATCATCGCGAGACCGAGGTCATCCGTCAGTTGCACGAGCAATTCGAGGATCTGCGCCTGCACCATCACGTCGAGTGCGGTCGTTGGCTCGTCGGCGAGCAGGACCTTCGGGTCGCAGGCGAGTGCCATCGCGATCGCCGCACGCTGTCGCATGCCACCCGAAAACTCGTGGGGGTAGCGATCTTGGCGCGAGCCAGAGATGCCAACCAATTCGAGCAATTCGGCCGTGCGGAGACGCGCCGCCTTGCCGTCGGCGAGCTTGGCCTTGACGATCGGCTCTTGGATCTGCGAACCAATCGTCTTGACCGGATCGAAGGCGTTCATCGCGCCTTGGAAGACCATCGAGATGTCCATCCATCGGTGTGGGCGCATCGTCGCGTCGCCGCCCGCGAGAATGTCGTCGCCGTTGAGGATGATCTTGCCGGCCGCGCTCGCAGTCGGTGGCAAGAGTCCCATCATCGCCAGAATCGCTGTCGTCTTGCCACAGCCCGACTCGCCGACCAGGCCAAGCCGCTCGCCCGGCTCGAGCGCGAAGCTGATGCCTTGGACGGCGTGCAATTCCTTGTGATTCGGTAGCTCGAACCAGACGTGGAGGCCTTCGATCGCGAGGACGGGAGTCACTTCGGTGGCTCCTTGTCCGGCAGGGGGCGGAGGCGGAAGTGGCGGCGCGCCAAGTGGCTTACGCGCAGGCGCGGGTTGAGCGAGTCCTCAGCGGCGGTACCGACCATGTTGAAGGCCATGATCACGAGGGCGACGGCAATGCCAGGTGGAGCGATCGCCCACCAAGCGCCGTACGAGATCGCGCTACGCGAGAACGCGGTCTCGATCATCTTGCCCCAACTCGCCACGGAGGGGTCGCCAAGGCCGAGGAACGAGATTGCCGTCTCAAGGAAGATTGCGAGCGCCACCATCAGCACCGTCTGTGCGAGCAAGAGCGGTGCGATCTGGGGAATCACGTGCCGGAAAATGATGCGCGTGTGGGTGGCGCCGAGTGCCTGAGCGCGCTTGACGTAGGCTCGCTCGCGCACGACCTTCACCTGTGCTCGGATCAGGCGCGCCATAAAGGTCCAATAGATCAGTCCGATAATGATGATGATGTTGCGCAGGCTGCGACCCCAGATCGAGGCGACGACGATCATCAGCACGAGGTCGGGGAGCACGAGGAAGTAGTCCGTCGTGCGCATCAGCGCGTTATCGATCTTGCCGCCGAAGTAGCCCGAGATGATGCCGATCGAGCCACCCACGAGCATCGCGACGACGGCGCCGGCAAAGCCAACGATCAGCGTCACACGCGCGCCGTAGATCAGCAACGACAGGACATCGATGCCACCGTCGTCCAGTCCCAGCGGGTGTGCGCTCGACGGCGTCCCGAAGATCGGACCGACCTGTTCGCGCTCGCCGTACGGAGCAAAGTAGGGGCCGAAGATGGCGATGAATACGAACAGCATCAAGATCACGAAGCCGATCGCGGCCTGCGGGTGCTTGCGCAGGAACGAGAGCAGGGAGCGCAGCCGAGACGGGCTCTTGCGCACCTCATCGAGCGGTGTCATTGGGGCGTCGATAAAGCTCATTCAGTCACCCGCGGATCTAGCTTGAAGTAGAGGAGGTCGGCGAGAAAGTTCATCAAGATAATCACGACGGTCAGGAGCAGGAAGGCGCCTTGCAGCATCGGGTAGTCGCGGTTGCCGACGCTCTCATAGATCTGGAGTCCAATGCCCGGATAGTTAAACACCGACTCGATCAGGATCGTGCCTCCGAAGATAAAGCCGAGCGAGAGGAACACGAGCGTGACGATCGGCAGCATCGAGTTGCGCAACGCATGCTGGGTGATGATCTCCCAGTTAGAGAGCCCCTTCGCACGCGCGGTCAGGATGTAGTCCTCGCCGAGTGCCTCGAGCATCGAGGAGCGAACGATCAGCGTGTACTCGCCGAAGAGCACGAGCCCAATCGTGGCCGCGGGCAGAATCATGTGCTTGAGGCGATCGACGAATTCGGCCCAGGCGCCGGCATTGCTGTAGGCGAGGTACGGGTCGGCAATGTCGCTGGTTGGCAGGTTCAGTGGACCCGCGAGGTAGAGGATCAGCATTAACGCGAGCCATTGCGTTGGCAGGCTGTAGAACAGAATGCCGCCCCAGACGGTGGCTTTATCGGCCAGCGTATTGCGTCGCCAGGCGGCGATCACACCCGTCGTGACACCGAGCATGATCGAGATGATCGTGCCGAGAAGAATCATCGGCAGCGTGTTCTTGATGGGCTGCCAGAGCTCGGAGATAACAGGCTGCTCGGTGACGAACGAACGACCAAAATCGCCACGTAGCGTCTGGTTGAGGTAGATCACGTACTGCTCAGGCACGGACTTGTCGAGACCAAAATCGATGCGGAGCTGCTGTTTGAACTCCTGCGTGCAGCCTTGGCAGCGGAGGGCCGAGGTGCGATCGCCCGGAGCAAGGCGAAACAGTACGAAGTTGAGGCTGATCGCGATCAAGACCGTGATCAGCGCGAACACCGCACGACGACCAACGTAGGACCAACCGGCGCGCATTTACAAACCTTCAGTTGCGCGCCGGTTGGTGATCATCCGTTCTGGTGGATGATGTCCCACGGAATCTTCGACATGCCCATCAAGAACGGCTCGCTGAGTCCGCCCCAATTCTTCGAGTAGGCGGAGATTGCCTGCTTCTGAGCAACCCAGAGGTACGGGTGATCCCGGTTCTGGATGTCTTGCATCTCCCAGATGATGGCCTTGCGCTGCTCTTGGTCGAGCGTAACGCCCTGCTCGTCGTAGAGCTTGTCGTAGGCCGGGTTGCAGTAGCCCGTGTCGCTCCAGCCACCAAGCTGGCTGCAGAGCGCAACCGACAACATGAAGTCTGGGTCGATGTAGCCAACCCAGTCCCAGATCGCCATATCAAAGTCGAGGTACTTCCAGTCGGGCGCACCAATTGCCTCGAACGAGGCGGTCGAGTCGAGCTTTTTAGCGGTGATGTTGATGCCGAGCTCGGCCCACGAGGTCTTGAGGATCTCGAACAGACGATCGATACCCGGGACGTTGTCGGGGGTGATCACCTCCCAATCGAACGTGGAACCGTCCGGGCCGACACGAATACCGTCCGCACCACGCTTGTAGCCGGCGTCGTCGAGGATCTTGTTGGCGGCTGCGATGTCATACGGAGGTACGGGAATGTCTGTGTTGTTGTAGGGAGAGGAAAGTGGCGTCAGCATGGTGGCGATCGGGGTGCCGTAGCCATTG
>JAEMTW010000301.1 GCA_016462095.1 Thermoleophilia bacterium | reverse complement strand
AGACGCGCGTGCCTGGCGGCTCGTCGGGTGGCTCTGCCGCAGTCGTTGCAGCAGGGCTTGCTCCGTGGTCGCTCGGTACCGACACGGGCGGCTCGATTCGCCAGCCCGCCGCCTTCTGTGGTCTCGTCGGACTGATGCCCACGTACGGCACCGTCTCGCGCTTCGGCGTCGTCGCCTTCGCCTGCTCGCTCGAGCAGGTTGGGCCAATGACGCTGACGGTGCGCGACTGCGCGCTCTTGCAGCAGGTGATTGCTGGTGGCTCCGAGCGCGACGCTACCTGCGTCGGCTTGCGCGAGCCAATCGTGCTGCCCGAGCCCGGTCGGCTCGATGGCGTCCGCTTTGGTGTGCCGTGGGCCGAACTCGAAGACGGAGTCGATCCTGGCATTCGCGAGCGCTTCGACGCCTCACTCAAGCTGGCGACCGAGCTGGGCGCCGAGCTGGTCGACGTCGAGTTGCCGTACGCGCGCCACGGTCTCGCCGCCTACTACGTGATCGCTCCCGCCGAGGCCTCCGCGAACCTGTCGCGCTTCGACGGTGTGCGCTACGGCCTGCGGGTCGATGGCCCCGATCTGCGCTCGATGTACGAGGCCACGCGCTCGGCCGGCTTTGGCCCCGAGGTCAAGCGGCGCATCATGATCGGCACCTACGCACTGTCGGCTGGCTATCACGACGCCTATTACGTGCAGGCGCAGCGCGTCCGCACGCTGATCCGCCGCGATTTCGATGCCGCCTTCCTGGGCGTCGATGCGATCCTCTTGCCGACGGCGCCAACAACTGCGTTTCCAATGGGTGCGCGCATGGACGATCCGCTCGCGATGTACGCCAACGACATCTTCACGCTGCCCGTCAACCTCGCGGGCATTCCGGCACTGTCGATTCCGAACGGACTCGTCGAGGGCCTGCCGAGCGGTCTGCAGATCATCGGCGCGGCCCATACCGAGAACACCCTGCTGCGCTTCGGCGCGGCCTTCGAGCAGGCGATCGGCTTCGATCCGGTGCCGCCGACACTGCGTGGGGGTGCAGCATGAGCGCGCCGTGGCAGAAGAATGGCTACGAGGCCGTGATCGGGCTCGAGATCCACGTGCAGTTGGCGACCAACTCGAAGCTGTTCTGCTCGTGCGCCAACCAGTTTGGCGACGAGCCCAACACCAATGTCTGCATGGTCTGCCTCGCGCACCCGGGTGCGATGCCGGTAGCCAACGCTGAGGCGATTCGTCAGGCGACACGTGTTGGTGTGGCGCTGGGGTGTCGCATTCCCGAGACGAGCGAGTTCAGTCGCAAGCAGTACTTCTACCCGGATAGTCCGAAGGCGTACCAGATCAGTCAGTACGACCAACCGATGTGTGCCGAGGGTCTCTTCCGCGTCCCGGGTGAGGGCGGCTTCGACGTTCGCCTCACGCGCGCGCACCTGGAAGAAGACGCAGCCAAGATGATCCACGCGGGTGGCGAGGGCGGCCGCATTAGTGGCTCGGCCGGCTCGATCGTCGACTTCAACCGTGTCGGTACGCCGCTCCTGGAGATCGTCTCGGAGCCCGATATTCGATCGCCCGAGGATGCGCGGCGTTTTCTCACGCTGCTGCGCGCCACCGTCGTCGCGATTGGTGCCTCGGATTGCGACATGGAGAAGGGCTCGCTGCGCGCCGACGCGAACGTCTCGATTCGTCCGATCGGCTCGACGGAGTACGGTACGAAGACCGAGCTAAAGACCATGAATTCCTTCCGCTTTCTCGAGCGTGGCATCGAGGCCGAGTTGGAACGGCAGCTCGAGGT
>JAEMTW010000113.1 GCA_016462095.1 Thermoleophilia bacterium | reverse complement strand
GATACGTCGATTCTGTTTCAGCCCACGTCGATCAGCTCGCTCGAGTTGAAGAACCGCCTGGCGGTCGCGCCAATGACGCGCGTCAGCGCCACCGAGGACGGCTGCGCGACGCAGCAGATGGCGGAGTACTACCGCCGCTACGCCGCTGGCGGCTTCGGTTTTGTGATCGTCGAGGCCTGTTACATGGACGATCAGTATTCCCAGGGCTACCACTATCAGCCCGGCATCATCAACGCTGCCCAAGAGGCCGCGTGGAAGAACGTCGTTGACACCGTCCACGCTGCTGGTGCCAAGATCTGCATGCAGCTCGTCCACGCTGGTGCACTCGTCCAAGGCCGCAATGCGAACTATGTCGAGGGCACGATTGCTCCATCGGCCGTCGAGCCGAAGGGCGAGATGCTCGTCTTCTATCGCGGCGAGGGCGGCTACCCCGTCCCACGCGAGATCACGACGGACGAGTTGATTGCCGTCAAGGATGCCTTTGTCTCGGCTGCCATCCACGCGCAGAAGGCTGGCTTTGACGCCATCGAGATCCACGGTGCCAACGGCTACCTACTCGACCAGTTCTGGACCGCCTATACGAACCAGCGCACGGACGAGTATGGCGGCAGTGCGCGCAATCGCATCCGCCTTGACGAGGAGATCGTCCGCGCAGTGATCGCTGGCACGCAGGGCAAGCTGCCCGTTGGTCTGCGCCTCTCGCAGAGCAAGGTCAACGACTTCGAGCACAAGTGGACCGGCGGCGAGCAAGACGCAGCCGATATTTTCCCCGTGCTCGACGAGGCCGGCGTGGCGTTTATCCACATCACCGAGCACGTCGGTACCGATCAGGTCTTCGAGTCGGGCCATTCGCTTGCGGGCCTCGCCAAGAAGTATTCGAAGGCACCCGTGATCCTCAACGGTGGTCTCGGCGACCCCTCGACGGCAGCTTCGGTGATTGCCGATGGCAATGCCGACATCGTCGCGCAGGGCAAGGCGGCGCTCGCCAACCAGGACTGGCCAAACAAGGTGCAGTCCGGCGCGGCACTCGAGGACTTCGACTTCGGCATGCTCGGCCCGATCGCGAACCTCGACAACGCTGAGATCTTCTTCGCCAACCGCGGCTAGGCGTTATTCACAGACGCGCCTCGCGCGTGATCAGTTCTGCAACGTAGGTGGCTCGCGGACATGACACGTGCGCACTTGTCATGTCCGCCGGGCACTACGAGTGGGCCTTGCTGGCCGCTCACAGCGCCTCCAACCAGCGCGGATGGGCCGTGTAGGGGTCGAACCTACGACCTTGGGATTAAGAGTCCCCTGCTCTACCAGCTGAGCTAACGGCCCGCGGCGGAAAATGTACCAATCGTGAGCGTTGAGGGGTCACGTACCCGCTCCGTGGGCATCGCGAACCTACTGCGCCAACGGAAGTGCTGCCGAGGCCTCCGTCAGGCGAGTGATTTCTTCCTGGACCTTCGCTGTCAACGGATCGTTCGGTGCCAGCTTGACGAACTTCTTGTACGCGGCGATCGCGGCGGCCGGGTCGTTTGCAGCCGAGCTGATCTGGCCGAGACGGAAGAAGGCCGCAGGATCTGTCGGTTCGAGGACGGTCACGATCGTCTGCGCCACCACGGCCGCCTGGTAGGCGTCGATCGCCTCGGTCTGCAGTGGCGTGACCTTCGCGGACGCCTCCGCCATCACCGCACTCGAAATGCTCTCCTGCGCAGTCCGGAACTGCGTCGCCCCGTTCGACTGGCCAGGAATGACGGACAATGGCACAGCAGGGCGGCCAGCAAGATTGCTCTCGGCCTGTGCAGCGGCGTACTCAGTCTGGGCCTCTTGCAAAGCGGCAGCAGCCTGGGCGAGATAGAGATCGGCGATTGCGCTCTGTACGGCGACATCCGTTGGTGCAAGCGCAGCAGCTTTTTCTGCTGCAGCAGGGACGTCGGTCAACGCGCCCGTGTTGACATACGCCTGGGCGAGCGCCAGCCACGACTGCGGATCTTCCGGTGCCGACTTGGTCTCGGCCAACGCATCTTTGACAGCCGTATTTGCCGGCACCGTCGCGGGAGCATCGGAACTGCCACCAGAGTTGCCAAGCAGGTCGATGATCGACGGTCCACCCGTACCGACTCCCGCGATCACGAACATCAAGGCGAAGACGATTGCGAGCAGTGCGAAGACCCACTTGAAGTGCTTGCGCAGGCGCTCGTTCAGCGTTGGCGTGACCGAATACGGAGCCTCTTGCTTGCTCTTAGACGACTTCGGTGCCGACGTGGCAACAGTGCCAGGACCATCTTTTCGCTTGGTTCGTGCCATCAGTCGTCTGTTCCGATCATTCGTGTCCGACCCGGCAGCGCAGCAGCCCAACAGGCCGCTAGACGCTCCGTATCTGCGCCCTTACGGTAGCGCACGACGCCATCAACGACGGTGAGTAGCGTCCGTTCTGGTGATCCCGCGAACACTGCGGCCGTGGCGGCGTTCTCGGCGACGCCATACGGCGTGTCCGTCAGATCGACTGCTGTGAGGTCCGCTCGTTTGCCAACAGCAAGCGAACCAACCAACCCGTCAATGCCCAACACCCGGGCACCACCGAGCGTCGCCAATTCGAGGACAGCATCGGCGGTCAGCGCGTCGGGCCGCCCCTCGCGGACCCGCGCCGTCAAGAGCGCGGCTCGCAACTCGGCCCAAAAATCGAAGTCGATTGCCGAGGCTGGCGAATCCGACCCGATGCCGATGGGGACACCAGCCGCGCGCAGCCCCGCAATGGGCGCTGCCCCACAACCAAGAATCGCATTCGAGCGAGGGCAGTGCACGACGCCCGCACCCGACGCGGCGATCACCGCGATCTGCCCAGCGTTGACGTGCACCGCGTGGACGAGGATCACCCCAGGGTGAAGCAGGCCGGCCCCGGCCAGCAGGTCGAGCGAGTGCTGTCCCGTCGCTTCGATGCGAGTCAGCGAACGCAGTGCGTCGGCGATTGGACCCGTGCCAGCCGCAACGGCCTCGAGTTCCGCCGCCGACTCGGCAACGTGCGTCATCACCGTCAGGCTGTCGGATTGAGCAAACGTGTCGAGCGCAGCGAAGACGGCTGGTGCGACCGAGTACGGACTGTGGGGCGAAACACCCAGTCGCACGAGCGGCGTTGCCTCGCCTGCGAATGTTGCAAGGCGCGCACGAAGTGCTGCAACAACCCCTTCAGCGTCAGCATCAGGGCCGCCAAACGCCTCGAGGTGCACGATTGCGCGGAGCCCAGCCTCGCTGGCAGCAGCGACAGCGGCCCCCGAATACGACGCGTCCGCAACGGTTCCAACCCCCGACTGCAGACAGAGAAGCGCGCCGAGCGCAGCAGCAGCCTCGACATCGCCGGGGGCGAGCCGGGGCCTCCGGGCAACGTGGTCGGCGAGCCAGTCGCCGAACGGGAGCCCATCGCCAAAGCCGCCGTAGGTGGCGTACTCCAAGTGCGTGTGCGCGTTGATGAGTGCTGGCAGCAGCACGGCCGCACCGAGCTCTTCAAGCTGAGCATCCGGGAACGCGCCGAGCACCTCAGGTCGCGAACCGACTGCGACGATCAGACCATCCTGCACTGCAACTGCACCCTGCCGTAGCGGCGGGGCGCCGACCGGCAGCACCTGGTCGGCGGTATAGACCTCGGTCACACGTCCTCGACGTCAGCAACGTCGACGAGGTCAGTCGTGGCCTCGGAATCGGGGTCCTCAGCCTTTCTTCGTTCGACAAAGACGGCGACGTAGATCGAAGCCTCATAGAGTGCGAGCAGCGCGGCGAACATGATCATCATCGAGATCACATCGCCGCTCGGAAGGGCCGCCGAGATGATCGCGAGCAGGAAGATCGCGTAGCGACGATTCTTGCGCATCCACGATGCGCGCATCAGACCAACCGTCGTCAGCACAAAGACGCCTGATGGCATCTGAAAGATCAGCCCGCAGGCAATCAGGATCTGGACAACGAAGCTGTAGTAGTTGCCCGCATCGATCTGCCGGTTGTAAAGCTCCGAGTCGTACCCGATCAGAAAGCCCATCGCGGGCGGCAAAACGGCAAAGTAGCCAAAGGCGAGGCCCGCGAAAAAGAGCAAAGAAGCACCAGTCAGGTACGGCCACGTGCGCCGATCGTGATCGGGGTCGAACGCGGGCATCACATAGGCGTAGAGCTGGTAGATCAGCACGGGGATCACCAGCACGATCGCGCCCGCCAACGCGACCTTGAGAGCAATCGTGAATGGCTCCGCAACGCCCAGCACGATCGGCGTGGGCAGCTGGGGCGGCAGCGGCCCGTTGAGGATCTCGAGGATCAACTCGTGCTTCCAGAAGCACACTGCAAAGGCGACCGCTAGCGCGACGACGCAGATGATGATGCGGTTGCGGAGCTCCTCGAGGTGGTCCGTAATCGGGACCTCCTCCTGGTGCTCAATGCGCCGCGTACCGCGGAGTCCGGCCAACATTGTCTTGTCTACCCTCGGTGTGCTTACTCAGCCGGCTTAGCGTCTGCAACAGGCTCTTCAGCGACCTCGGGCTCTGCAGCAGCAACGGGCTCTGCAGCAGCAACGGGCTCTGCAGCAGCAACGGGCTCTGCAGCAACGGGCTCACCGACAGGAACGGGCTCACCGACAGGAACGGGCTCCGCGACACGCTCAGCCGAAGGAACGGCCGTCTCGACAATCGGTGTCGTCGACTGCACGACGACGGGCTGCGCCGGCGGATCGTTGTCGGCCTCGCCAGAGAGTCCACGGCGGAAGTCGCGCATGCTTGAGCCCAAACCGCGGCCGAGTTCCGGCAACTTCTTCGGACCGAACACAAGTAGACCAATCACGAGAACGATCGCGATTTCCATTACTCCAAATTGCGGCATACGGTTCCTCCTCCTTGCTTTGGCAAGCCTACCATCGAAATAGATCCGCCGGGACATCGCAGTACCGTTTAGGGTACTTACCGTTTATGAGCCTGTTTTTCTCCCTTCTATCTGCAACCACTGCCGCGCTCGTGATCGTGACGATCATCCGCCTTGCCCGTGGCAACGGCGTCCTCCTGGGGCGCGTCACGCTCCCCCTCGCGGTTTTAGTCCTGATCGTTCAGATGAGCCTGCATCACTGGTCGCTCGAGGCGTTCGTACTGCTGGCCGCTGTGATCGTGTCGGCCGGCGCCCTCGCACTGCGCGGACGGGGGCGGGAACACGGACCGACGTGGATCGCACTGGGAGTCTTTGCCACCACGGGTTTGGCTGGCGGTTTCGGTCTCTTGGCTCAGGGACTCTGCGTTGCGGGCAACGCCTATAACTGTGGTGGAACCGGACCCGACATCTTGGCCGCCGCTGGCTGGCTGCTGGCCTTCAGTGCCTATGGCTACCTGGCCTGGGGAGCGCTGCGCGGGTGATTGCCCTACTGGGACAGACCGTGCTCGACGAGATCATCCATGCTGACGGCTCGGAAGAACACCGCTGTGGTGGCGCTCCGATCTTTGCCGCTCAGGCGCTGTCGGCTGCTGGCATTCGTGGGATCGTCGTCACGCGTGGCGGCGACGACGAGCTTTACGCCGAGCTCAATCGTCGCGGCCTCCCGGTGCTGATCGGGCCAACGGAGGGCACGTTCGTTAGTCGCCTCACGCTCAAGCCGGGTGGCCTGCGCGACCACGAGGTCGCAGCGCTCGGGGATCCGTTTCTTCCTGAGGACATCAACGGCTGGGCGAAGTCGTCGCTAGCGAGTGCGTCGACGATCGCCGTTGGGACGCAGTGGCGCGACGACGTGCCTCCCGAATCTGTCGCTGCCCTCGTCGCGCTTGGGCGCCGCGTTGTTTTCGATGCGCAGGGTCTCGCTCGACCCGGCCTTGGCGAAGTGCGACCGGTCGGTCCGTTCGACCCGGCCTGGGTGGCTGGTGTCGCTGCGATCAAGTTCAGCGATGAGGAGGCCGAGGCGTTGCTTGGCGGCACGGATGCCGCAGCCCTCGCCCGCGCCGGCGTCCCGATCGTCGTCGTCACCTATGGCGAAGGCGGCTGTGAGCTGTGGACCGAGGACGAGCCCGAGATTCTGCGCATCCCAGCCGACCGCATCCCCCTCCTCGCCGACACCGTCGGGGCGGGCGACATGTTTACGGCGCTGTTCGCTGCTGCGCTCGATGCCGACGAGCCCCCTCGCATGGCGGCCGTCACCGCCACCTATGGCGTCGCGAAGATCTTGCGTCTGCGCCTCTAGCGATTTCACGGTCCTAGTGACCACGCGGAGTTGACGCCGTCGCGTGGGTGTGAGGGGGCGAAAGCCAAGGGTATGCCGACCACTGATCAGCGGGTTCAGGGTCCAGGGAGGACACC
>JAEMTW010000112.1:5060-6304 GCA_016462095.1 Thermoleophilia bacterium | reverse complement strand
CAGCCGAGCAGGCGCTCGAGCTGACCCTGCTCGTGCAGAGCCGACGCAACATGCTCATCAGCGGAGGGACGGGTACGGGTAAGACGACGTTGCTTGGGGCGCTGACGGGTTTGGTGCCAACGAATGAACGCCTCGTAACTGTCGAAGATGCCGCCGAGCTATCCGTCCAGGCCGAACACGTGGCGCGGCTGGAGGCGCGGCCAGCCAACGTCGAGGGGAAGGGAGCAATCGAACTGCGTCAGCTGATCCGCAACGCGCTGCGGATGCGACCGGATCGGTTGATCGTCGGAGAGATTCGTGGGGGCGAGGCAATCGACCTCTTGCTCGCAATGAATACGGGCCACGATGGCTCGCTCGCCACGATCCATGCCAACGGTCCGGAGGACGCATTGCGTCGGCTCGAGACGATGGCGCTGATGGGTGGTGTCGATATTCCCCATACCGCAATTCGTGAGCAGATTGCCTCGGCGGTTCACGCGGTGGTTCACGTCGTGCGATCCCCAGACGGAAACCGCTGTGTGGCATCCGTCGATCGCGTGGAGCGCGCTGGGGTCGGCTGGCATCTCCAAGCGGTCGAGCGATGAGGCTCTTTCGACGGAGCGACCCAACGGTGGGCCTGCTTGCGCGGACACTGCCGGAGATCGCGCGGGCGCTGGCTCGCTGCTGCGCTGCGGGGCTCCCAATCGCAGACGCCTTTGATCGCGCGGCGGATGCAGTGGACGAAGTCGCTGTGGACCTTCTCCGTGCCTGTGCAGCGGGTCTCCGTTCGGGTGCTGCAACGCGTAGCGCCCTCGCGCCACTGCTACCTGTCCCCGGCGGCACCGTGTTGGTGGGAACGATCGAACTGCATCAGGAACTCGGGGGCGACCTCGTGGCATCGCTCGCGGCCGTCGCCGAGGGGCTTGCCGATCGTGAGCGTCTCCGCCTCGAAGCCGAGGTCGCTACTGCGCAGGCCAGGCTGGCGGCGCGCATCGTGCCGCTCGCGCCCGTGGTCTCACTAGGATTTCTCGGCGTGCTTGCACCATCGGCACTTGCAGCGCTCTTTACGACCGCTCCGGGACTGGCGATACTCGGTGTCTCGGCGGTTCTGACCTGCGTCGCGCTGTTCCTGCTTCGCCGCATCGCGCGGGCGGTGGGGTTGTGACGACACGCCCACGACGGGCCGCCTCGATCGCGTGGCTGGCTGGCTGGGGTAGCGTGGGTCTCTGGCTGTGCTGGCTCGGGACTGGCAGTCTGGTCGTGGC
>JAEMTW010000112.1:3332-5050 GCA_016462095.1 Thermoleophilia bacterium | reverse complement strand
AGGCCGAGGAGATCACGGCCGCCCTGCCCGACGTGCTCGAGCTGCTCGCAGCCACGGTCGACGGTGGTGCTGCTCCCGACCTGGCCGTCAAGCGCGTCGCGGCGTTCGCGACTGAACCGCTCCGCAGTGTGCTCGTCGATGCCATCCAGGCGGCGGCCGGGGTCGGCCTCGGCGCGTCGATGCGTGCGTCTCACCCTGCGCTGCGACCACTGGGGTCTCTGTTCCAACAGAGCGAGGAACTGGGCGTCCCGATTGCTGGCGCGCTGCGCCTACTGGCGGGCGATGCGCGACTTCAGGCCAGGGCGGCAGCCCGTGAACGCGCAGCCGCGGCTGCACCAAAGATGCTGCTCGTGATTGGCGGGTTGCTGGCACCGGCAGCACTGCTGATCGTGATTGGCGGCCAGGCACTGGTGCTGCGTAGCCTGATCGGTCCGGTGGTGGGCTGATGCTCGCGAGACGGAGAGGGCAGGCAACCACCGAGTGGATCGCGGTGCTGATGGCGTGCACCGTGCTCGCCACGGTGGGCTTGAAGTTTGCGAATGCCCGTCTCGTGACCATGCCGCCGCTATCGCCGATGATGGCAGAGGTCGGCCAGCAGGCCGCGGGGCAGAGGGACGCTTTCGGAGCGATGCAAACTTTTGGCCTCTTTCCGGTCGCATCGTTGCCCAGCATCGAAGGTGGCTCAATCGTCGCAATCGCCGAGCGCCTAGAGCGGCTACACATCGTTGAGGTGCCCTCCGGCTCGAACACCGGCCCGGGGATCATCGATTTTACCGACGGCAATGCTGAGGCGTGGTGTGCCGATTTCGTCTCCTGGGTGTTGCGAGCTGCGGGACGACCATTCACCGGTGGTGCATCTGGTGGCTGGCGGTTGGCATGGACGCTCGACGTACGGGGCTGGTTCTCCGAGCGGGGTACGTTTCGCGACCGGCTCGTTGCCGACCCACAGCCAGGCGATGTTGTTTGGTTCACGTTTGGTCACGTTGGCATCGTGCGACGGGCTACGCCAACGACGATCGACACGATCGAAGGCAACTCGGGCAACGCCGTTCGCGCGCGCACCTATTACGGCTGGCGACTCAATTCGAACATCGGCGGATTTGGGCGCCCCATCGACGGCAACACGCCAGTTGAGCACTGAGGGTTTTCCCCGTGTGAGGCTCGCTACACTCCCCAAATTCAATCCGGGAGAGTCCACGTGCACCGTCGTCTTATGACCCTTTGTGTGGTCGTTGGCATCGCAGCGATCGCCGTTCCAGTTGCTGCGGCCCGGAGTTTGACTCCACGCGCGGGCACGCTGACGCTCGCCTTTGAAGGTCCCTTGACGGGTGGTCAGGCAGCCAACGGGCAAGACATGTTGCGGGGCACGAAGCTCGCCATTGCCGAGATCAACAAAGCTGGCGGCGTGCTTGGGATGCAGATCAAGTTGATCACCGGAAACGACAAGGCCACAGCGTCGATTGGTGTGACCGTCGCCGAGAACCTCGTCAAGCAGCAGCCATTTGGACTGATTGGACCGTACAACTCGTCCGTTGGTCTCGCCAACCTGCCGATCTACATCGCTGGCGGCGTGTTTCCCGTCCAGCTGACGTCGACCGATGACACCAAGAACTTGGGCATCACGGTGCAGCCGAAGAACTCGCAGATCTCGCCCGTTGAGGTCCAGTGGATGACCGAGGAAAAGGCCGGCAAAGTCTCGATCCTGTTCGACCCCGACA
>JAEMTW010000112.1:0-3322 GCA_016462095.1 Thermoleophilia bacterium | reverse complement strand
GGACTACACCGAGCAAGTCGCGCAGGCCGTGACGAACAATCCAGATGTCGTCTACGTCAGCACCTACTACCCGCAAGGCGCCATCATCGCCAAGAACCTGCTCGCTTCGCAGGCCGGCCATCCGACCAAGTGCTTCATGGGGCTCGCCAACCAGGACGCAGCCTTCGTCAAGCAGGCTGGCATTCCGGCAGCATCCGCCTGCACATTTAGTGGCGTGCCAACGCCCAGCCAGTTCGGTAACACGAAGTCGACGGCGTACGTGAAGAACTACGCCAAGAAGTTCAACACCAACCCTGGTCCGTGGGGAATCTTCACGTACGACTCGGTCTACGCGATGGTCTATGCGATTCGACGTGCGGGCAGCCTCAACTACCGCGCCGTTTCGAAACAGGCATTCCAGATCACGAACCTCTCGGGTGCCACAGGCAAGATCACGATCGATCCGAAGACCGGGTACCGCTCGAACGTCCCCGTCGCGATCCTGAACGTTGATGCGACAACCGGCAAGTTCGAGCTCACCAAGCTCTACGCGAAGTAGCGGGAATGCCAGCGGCGCGTCGTTCGTCTATCAGATAGACGGGCGACGCGCCCGGCATACTCTTCAACACCACGGCTTTGCCCCTGAAGGAGCACCACATGTCCGATGCACTCGAGATCAACAGCGCCAACTTCCAGGGCGAAGTCATCGAATCGGACATTCCGGTCCTGATCGATTTTTGGGCCGAGTGGTGTGGACCCTGCAAGGCGCTTTCGCCGATCATCGACGAGCTCGCCGGCGAGTACGCAGGCAAGGTCAAGATCGCCAAGCTCGACGTTGACGCCGAGCCCGGTCTAGCCGGCAAGTACGGCGTCCTCTCGATCCCGATGGTCGCGCTGTTCAAGGACGGCGAGGTCGTCGAGCGCTCCGTCGGTCTCAAGCCGAAGGATCGGCTCGTCGCGGACCTCAACCTCAGCACGCATTCCGCGTAGACTCTCCCTCGAGCGAGAGGGGGATTCGCGTGGAATACGCGGCGATTGAAGATCATGGGATTATCGGCGACCTCCATTCGGTAGCGCTCATCACCGAGCAAGGCGCAATTGACTGGTACTGCTGTCCACGCTTCGACTCGCCCAGCGTCTTCGGTGGGATTCTCGACCAAGAGAAGGGTGGGTCGTTTCGCATCGGGCCGCAGGATCGCGATGTGCGGACGAAACAGCTCTACCTCCCTGACACGAATGTTCTGATCACGCGTTTTCTCTCGAGCACGGGCGTCGGCGAACTCGTCGACTTTATGCCCGTCGGCTCGGTTGAGGAAGATCGTCACCGCATCGTGCGCACCGTGCAGTGCGTGCGAGGACACATGCATTTCCAACTCGACTGCTCGCCGCGCTTTAACTACGGTCGCACCGAGCACGCCGTCAACGTTGATCAGCACGGAGTGGTATTCGAGACGGACGACCTCACGCTCGCACTCGATTCGCCCGTGGCTCTCACAACAGACGGTGGCGATGTCCATGCCTTCTTTACGCTCGAAGCGGGCCAGCGCCTGACCTTCGTCCTCGAGCGCGTTCCCGACGACGGCCACTCAGCGCGGCCATTTCCAGCGGAAGTCTGCGAGCACCTCTTTACGGAGACTGTGGAGTTCTGGCGCGACTGGCTGCATCAGTGCACGTACCGCGGACGCTGGCGCGAGACGGTACGCCGCTCTGCCTTGGTCTTGAAGTTGCTCTGCTACCGACCGACCGGCGCAATCGTCGCGTCGCCAACAATGTCGCTACCGGAGACGATCGGCGGTGCTCGCAACTGGGACTATCGCTACACCTGGATTCGCGACTCGTCCTTCACGCTCTTCGCCTTCCTCAAACTCGGCTTTAAGGAAGAGGCCAGCCAGTTCATGGCCTTCCTCAAGGAGCGTGCCCTGGAGCAGCACTCGTCAAATGCTGGACCACTCCAGATCATGTATGGCATTGACGGGCGACACGAGCTCGAAGAGTTCGAGCTCGATCACCTCTCGGGGTATCGCGGTTCAAAGCCCGTGCGGGTCGGCAACGGTGCTGCCGGCCAGTTGCAGCTCGATATCTATGGCGAGCTGATCAACAGCATCTACCTGTACAACAAGTCGGGTGCCCCGATTGACTACGAGCTCTGGACGGTTCTCATGGAGTTGTTGGAGTGGCTCTCAGAGAATTGGGATTCCAAAGACGAGGGGATCTGGGAGGTGCGCGGCGGGCCGCAGCACTTTACGTACTCGCGCGTGATGAGTTGGATCGCCTTCGATCGTGCCCTCCGGATCGCCGAAGCGCGCGGCTTTCCCTGCCCACGGATTCGTTGGCGCGAGACGCGTGACGCAATTTACGAACAGGTCATGCAACGCGGCTATTCGAAGAAGCGCCAGGCCTTTGTGCAGGTGCTCGATGGTGACGTGCTCGACGCGTCGACACTGATGATGGTGATGGGGCACTTCATCGCACCTAACGATCCAATGATGCTCTCGACGATCGACGCGATTCGCGACGAACTCGTGACGGATTCGCTCGTCTATCGCTACAACCCCGCGCTTGCTGCTGATGATGGTCTTGGTGGAGAAGAGGGGACCTTCTCGATCTGCACGTTCTGGTGGGTCGAGGCTCTGGCGCGTTCCGGCAATATCGACGAGGCGCGTCTCGCCTTCGAGAAAATGCAGACCTACGCCAACCATCTCGGCTTGTACTCCGAGGAAATTGGCGCATCGGGCGAGGCGCTCGGGAACTTTCCACAGGCGTTTACGCACCTCTCGCTGATCTCGGCTGCGCTGTTCCTCGATCGCGCAATCGACAACGTCGGCTGACCGGCAATCGCTTCCTGTAGGGTTTCCGCCTGTGAACATCGCCAACGACGCCAACGCCCTCAAGTCTCGCGCCCGCCACTTCGGCTTCCAGGTCTTTCTCGAGCCTGCGCGCCCCGAGGGGTGGTACGCCACGATCCGACCCGCTGGCAATGCCCTGACGGAGCCCATGCAGATTCTCGCGCCGACCCGCGAGGAGGCAATCGCTTCGGCGTCGAAGTTGTTCGAAGACAAACTGGCCGATCAGCTTGTTGCCACGCTGCGGAACGCGGGTGTTGCTGTGCCTAACTGGACGCCCGGCCAGGACTGGGACGAGCACATCGAAGCGATGGCAACCGTTGTGCGCGAGCACGGCCTTCGCGTCTAGCCGATCAGCATGAGCCCGACCCGCCCGAAGATCGCGGTCGTGGGGCATGTTGAATGGGTGTTGTTTGGGCGGGCGGCAACGCCACCCGCTTCCGGTGAGATCGTGCATCTTGCCGAGCCATTCGAAGCACCCGCTGGCGGTGGTGCGGTTG
>JAEMTW010000300.1 GCA_016462095.1 Thermoleophilia bacterium | reverse complement strand
CCCACGCCTCGCCCTCAACGCCCCCGGAAGTGGGTGGCGTCTGCCATCGCCAGACGCCAAGCCGGTTGAGCGCCTGGTCGAAACGCTGCCACGACTCGTCGCTGGGGGTAAAGATCGAGACGTCCGCAAGCCCATCGGCGTCCCATTGCCGGTAGCGCACCACGGGCCCGACCAGTGTCCCGAGCGCCAGCAACGCTCCCAACCCGGGCTCCGCCTCGAGGCTCGGCTGATCTGTCCACGCATCGGGGTCTGCCGCGATCGTCGCGCTAGTCAGATCGATCTGCCACCTCGACCCCACGGTGTTCGACACGGCAATCCTGAGTGCGTCGGGAAGTTCCACTGCAATACGTTCGCATGTCTTTGTGGTCGTAGGCGACATTCTGGGCCCGGGCCCAGAATGTCGCCTGTCGAGAACACTGGTGCGTTTCGCTTCGTGCGTACTGCGTCAAATCGCGTTCACACCCAGCGAGTCGGTGTCACAGCAACATGATGATCTGCTCAGATCCCGCGCGCGTGCAGACGCCATTCGAATCACGCGACGTGCTGCAGTGAGCCCATGCCTAAGCAAAACCGTCATAACTGCCCCGACACGATGCAGCACATCATTGGTCGCGCCGTTAGTGGCGAATTCTTGTTTCCATCGGAGCGCTACTCGCAGATTTTCTGGAACGAATTGGGGGCGAAGTCCGTCGAATTCGGCGTCGATATCCTCGCTCTCTGCCTCTTAGGAAACCACTATCACGCGCTGATGCGTGGTGAGCGGGACGCGATCTCAAAAACGTTTCATCGCGCACTTTCACGACTGGCGAATACGCTCAACAAGGATCATGAGCGCCGTGGAGCACTCGTCGGGCGCCGCTTTAAGTCAATTCCGATTGTCGACGAGGATCACCATTTCAGCGTGGTCAAGTACGTGCCGATGAATCCGGTCCGTCACAAACTGATCGACGATCCTTCGCGGTGGCTGTGGAGCACACACCCCATTCTCATTGGCCAGCGATCTGCACCTGACTGGTTCGACCGCAACCGATCGTTGCGCGCGTTCGGTTTTCCTGATGCGGAAAGCTACAACCGTTTTGTGCTGAGCGACACACCCCTGGAGTTACCACCACTGACGATGACTGATTTCAAACGTCGGAACATCCGCAGGCTGGCGATGGAAGGGCACACGACGCAGCAGATCGCCACAGTCAGTGGCCTCAGCCAGCGCCAGATACAGCGGCTACTGAAGGGCAGCGTCGCGGAAGACTCCGCCTAACAGGCGACATTCTGGGCCCGGGCCCAAAATGTCGCCTGTTCGCGTACCGTTCTGGAACTAAACCGTTTCGACCGTCAGGGAGATCATGAGCGCCACTGCAATCCCAACCGCATCGTCCGTCGCCGAGGCCGCTGAGCGGCTCCAGCCCGAAGGCCGCGCCTTCATTAACGGCGCGTATGTCGCCGCTGTAAGTGGCGCAACGTTCGACTGTGTCTCGCCGATCGACGGCAGCGTGATCGCACAGATCGCCGCGTGTGA
This sequence comes from Thermoleophilia bacterium, assembly GCA_016462095.1. Lineage (GTDB taxonomy): Bacteria > Actinomycetota > Thermoleophilia > Gaiellales > F1-60-MAGs149 > F1-60-MAGs149. Next base: position 266 of record JAEMTW010000300.1, on the reverse strand, counting down.
CAGCGCCGACGTAGACATTGCCGTCGCTGGCGCCCGCGCCGCCTTCAATAGTGGTGAGTGGTCCAACGCGTCGCCAGCCCGTCGCAAGAAAGTCCTTCAGCGCTTTGCTGCGCTGATCCTCGAGAACGCCGACGAACTCGCGTTGCTCGAGACGATCGACATGGGCAAGCCGATCTCTGACAGCCGACTGATCGACGTACCTGGCTCGGCCAAGTGCATCAACTTCTACGCCGAAGCCGTTGACAAGATCTCCGACGAGATCGCCC
>JAEMTW010000299.1 GCA_016462095.1 Thermoleophilia bacterium | reverse complement strand
GAGCTGACTGACCGTGCAGACCTACCTCCTGCTGTTCGTGGCAATGGCCGCGATTTTTTACGTCCTGATCCTGCGTCCTCAGCAGCGCGCGAAGCGTGCCAAGGCCGAGTTGATGTCCGCGCTCACTGAAGGCAGCGAGATCCTGACGGTTGGTGGCATCTACGGCACCGTGATCGAGTTGCGCGACGAGGACATGGATCTTGAGATCGCCGAAGGTGTTGTGATGCGGATTGATCGCCGCGCCCTCGCAACGGTAATCCCGGTCGCAACGGACGAGGATGACGAGGACGAAGACGAAGATCTCGACGATGATGCGTCGGTGGACGAAGATCATGACGACGACAGCGATGTCGACGAGACGCCAGCTGCAGGGGACCGTCCGGCCTAACCGATGTTGCGTCGCGGAACTGTACTGATTCTCGTAGCGCTGCTCGCGCTGTTGATTGCCACGGGCGCGTTGTCGTACCTCCGAGCACCGGTCTTGGGGCTCGACCTTCAGGGCGGTGCCGAGGTTACGCTCGAAGCGCAGCCGGAAAAGGGTCAGACGGTCACGGAAGAGCAGATGAACGCGGCCGTGCAGATCTTGCGCACGCGCGTCGACGCAATCGGTGTTTCGGAGCCGCAGATCCAGCTCGAGCAAGGCAATCGTATTTCGATCGCCGTTGCGGGCGAGAACGATCCGGCGCGCGTCTTCGCGCTCGTGGGATCGACGGGGCAGCTGTACTTCATCGACCTCGAGGAGGGGCTCACAGAGGGCGTCTCGCGCTCGTTTGTCGCGGGCGCTGGCATCGTGCCGAAGACCACGCTGTACGACCTGCTCGAGTCCGCGCCCAAGAAGTTGCAGTCGGGCGAACAGAGCGTGCTCTACGCGTTCAAGAAGAGCGACACGGCCGAACCGCTCAATCCGAATGGCGCCGTTGATATGCCGCAACTGCTTTTGCAGCTTGGTGCATCGACGCTTCCGAGCGACGTGGTGGTCTACGGCGTGCCTGCCGAGCACCTCGCAGTCAAGTGCTCGAATCAGTCGCCCGCCGGGTGTCCTCCCAACATCACGCCGGTTCCAACGTCGGCCAAGGAAAAGTTCTTCTGGTACATGTTCGACCTTCCGCCGGTCGATCAGCGTCTGACGGGCGACGATCTCGACAGCGCGAAAGCCGACATCGATACGACGACAGGACAGCCCGTCGTACTGATGGACTTCAACGACCGAGGCGCGGAGCTGTTTGGTGACATCACGAAGCAGCTCGCCGATCGTGGTCGTTCCGAGTGGAGCGCGGCCGGAGCGCAGGCGGGTCAGGAAAGTGGCTACTTCCAGCGCTTCTCGATCATCCTCGACGGCGAACTCGAGACGTACCCCACCATCGATTTCTCCGCGAACCCCGATGGTATTCAGGGCGGCGCAGCGCAGATCACGGGCCTCGCGTCCCAGCAAGAGGCGAATGACATCGCGCTCGTGCTGCAGTCGGGCTCGCTTCCTGTTCGCTTTGTAGCGCTCTCCTCGAGCCAGGTCTCGGCAACGCTGGGCGAGACGTCACTGAAGCAGGGACTGATCGCCGGTGGCGTCGGGTTGCTGCTGATGATGCTCTATCTGATTGCGTTCTACCGCGTGCTTGGCGTGATCGCCGCGGTTGCGCTGATCATCTTTGCCGCTCTCTTCTACGGCGTGATTCTGGCGATCCCCGTCACGATGACGCTGCCTGGCATTGCAGGCATGATTCTCACGATTGGTGTGGCGGCGGATGCCAACATTGTTGTGTTCGAACGCATCAGAGAAGAGTTCCGTG
>JAEMTW010000298.1 GCA_016462095.1 Thermoleophilia bacterium | reverse complement strand
GACGGGTCTGGCCCAAGGAAGCGCACCTCGGCTCCCGTCGAGGTCAGCCCAACAACGTACGGCCCACGCGTAAACGGATCGTCCCCACGACTGCCAAGCAGGTAGCTATTCCAATAGAACAAGACGCCAATCACCGCGATCACAGCAACACCCACCAGCATCGCCACGAGCACGAGTGCGATGCGGAGCTTGCGGACGAGGCGGGTCTGATCTGGTTCCATTACCTCTCACCTTCGCATAAAATCCTCGTACGGTCGCCCAAACCCGCGAGTAGGCTTTGCGAATGAGACTCGTTGTCGCGACAGGTTTCGCAGTGTTGGTCGCAGTCGTCGCGCTCACGTGGGTCGATCCCGATCTCAACGCCGAAGCGCAGCCGCGTGCCATACCGCGCCTCGAGGTGGGCACGACGCGCTGTGCGGGTGCGCGCGAGAGCGTCGTGGTACGCATCGTCCGATCAGACGTGGCTCGGGCAGAGGTTGAGCTTTCCGTCTACGACGGTACGGCCCGGCGCTCGCATCGGATCGGGCATTCGACGCAGACCCTGAAGCGTGCTCGTTCGATCGTGACGGTACGCCTCGACGCGACAGCATCGATCCTGTCGAAGTGTGCGATTCGCACGGGTCGCACGCTGACGGTTGTGGCGCACGTCACGCCACGTTCGGGGCAGGCTGCCACGCTGCGTGCCAAGCGCGTGGGTCCACCCGCAGCGACGACCTCGGCGGCCGTAGCGACAACAACAACTCCCACCACCACGACAACAACGACACCGGACGCGAGCACGCCACCTCCCACGCCCGTTGCGCCGTCGCGTGCGGAGGCCACGTCGTCCCGCATACTCGGCCTTGTCGGAGCGCCAATCACAGAGGCCTCGGGCCTAGCGTGGAGCCGGACGAATGCGAACACCTGGTGGACCCACAATGACAGCGGCGACTCGGCGCGGATCTTCGCACTCGACGGCTCTGCCCGCATTCACGTGACCCTGCCACTAAGCAGTGCGGCGGCGGTCGATTGGGAGGACATCGCCACCGGCCCGGGCCCGACGGCAGGCAGCGCCTACCTCTATGTCGGCGACATCGGGGACAACGCGGCCGTGCGCGCCTCAGTGCGCGTGTACCGCGTCCTCGAGCCGGACCTGACCGGCATCGCGGTGGGCACGACGCTGCCGGCCGCGAGTATCGGCTCGGTCGTGCTCCAGTATCCCGACGGTGCGCGCGATGCCGAGTCGCTGCTCGTTGATCAGGTCTCAGGCGATCTGTACGTCATCTCTAAGCGCGAGGCCGCTGTGCGTGTCTACCGCGCGCCACGCCCGACCTTCGCCGGCGAGACCGTCACCTTGGAGTACATCGCGACGCTCGCTCAGACGTGGGTGGTGGCGGCCGATGTCTGTGCCGACAACGCGACGGTGCTCGTCAAGACCTCCACCCGCGTCTACGCCTACGTGTCGGATTCGGGCATTGCCGCCGCGTTTGCGCAGGCACCGACGGCACGGCTGTACACCGCCGAGCCGCAGGGAGAAGCGATTGCGGCGAACCCCACCTGTACCGCCTACGCGACGCTGTCGGAGGGCTCGAACCAGCCACTCACGATCTACGAGCAGATCTCGCTTGAGTCGCTCGAGCCCCGGCAGATGCTGTCGGTGAATCCTGCGTCGAGTGGCTCGAGTGCTAATTCGGCCAATGACAGTTCAAACATCGCGGCATTCGTTTCCCAAAACTCAATCGGCATTCTGTCCACCGTGCCCGGCAGTCCGACAGCGGTCGTGGCCACAAGCGGCAACGCCAGTCT
>JAEMTW010000297.1 GCA_016462095.1 Thermoleophilia bacterium | reverse complement strand
GCTCGACTGCACGCTGCGCGGATACGAGCAGGATGCCTTTACCGCGATGGTGTCAGCTGCGACCACGCTCGGCAACGTCGGACCGGGCGTTGGAGCCTCCGGGCCGTTCGGATCCTTCGCTGGGTATCCATGGGAGAGCAAGGTTGTTATGACCGCGCTGATGTGGATCGGACGACTCGAGATCATTCCGATCTTTGTGCTCTTCACCCGCGCCTACTGGCGCCGCTAGTCGGTCGTCCAGACTGGCTTGGACCCTGATCTGCCCGTCGCTCGGAGCACTCAAGAAAGCCACCACAGCGGAGTGCGCCCGGCAGGATTCGAACCTGCGGCCTCGAGATTAGAAGTCTCTTGCTCTATCCCCTGAGCTACGGGCGCCCTTGAACGGTACCCGGGGCGGTCATATTGCGATACCACGCACACTGCTGCCGTGCGGTATCCCTACAAAGACATTCTTGGTGTCCCGTCGGTTCCGCGCCTGCTCGTCGCCGCCATCGTTGGTCGGATGCCGGTCGGCATGGGGGCGCTCGCGCTGTTTTTGCTCGTGCGTGGTTCCGGTGGCTCGTACGCGATTGCGGGCCTCGCCGTCAGTGCCGCGACCCTCGGAACGAGTTTCGGTTCGCCCCTTCTCGGGCGCTTGATCGACCGTCAGGGCCAGACCAGGGTGTTGGTTCTCAGCATGCTGGTCCAAGCGGTTTCACTGCTCGCGCTCGCCGTGCTTGCTCCAGCCGGGGGCTTCCTCTTGTTCGGTCTCTGCGTGGTCTACGGGTTCTCGAATCCGCCACTCGCCGCTTCGATGCGGGCGGGGTGGTCGACGCTTTTCACAGATCGGAGCCAGCTGACGCGGGCCTTCGCCCTCGATTCGACGGCCCAAGAGGCGATCTGGATTTTGGGCCCGTTACTGTCAGCATCCATCGCTGCCTCGATCGATCCGCGCGCAACGTTGGTTGCGATGGCCGCCTTTAGCGCGATCGGCGTGACCTGGTTTGCGACCTCGCAGCAGAGCCGTACCTGGCGGTCGGCCCACGTGGGAGAGCGTCACCTCTTGGGCCCCCTCACCGCAAGCCCGGTGCGGCGCGTCTTGGCGGCGATCCTCGGGCTCGCCTTCGCCTGGGGTGCCCTCGAGTTGGCGATTGCGGCCTATGCCGACTCGACGGACCACAGCGCCGGACCTCTGCTGGCGGTTTGGGCTGTGGGCAGCGTGGTCGGTGGGTTGCTGTTCGCACTTCGACGCTGGTCACAGCCGCCACAACGGATGCTGGGAATCCTGTTGACCCTCAACTTTGTCGGCTTCGTCGTACTGCTGCTTGCCCAGACGCCATGGCAGCTCGCAGTGCTGCTCGCGGTCACTGGCGTGGTCAATGCCCCCGTCATTGCGACGCTGTACGTCTTGATCGAGTCGCTGGCGCCTCGCGGCACGGTGACGGAGGCCTTTACGTGGGTCTCGACAACGTTTACAGTCGGCATTGGCGTTGGCGCGGCGAGCGCAGGTATCGTTTCGGACGCCATCGAGCCCCGTGCAGCATTCTGGTTGGCGGTGATCGGGGGAGGAGTAGCAGTGCTAACCGTCGTAGTACACCACCATGGGCGTCATAAAGGTGACAATGAGCGCGGTGACGAACCTGGTCGCGAACATCGCGCGGAAGGTACGGCGCGTAGGCCAAACAGCGCCGGATTGCGATGAGACAATGGTGATCCAAACGGATGATCTGCTCACACTGCACGAGGCCGCAGCGATTGTTGGGTGCCATTACCAGACGCTCTATCGGCGTGTGCGGGCGGGGGAGTT
>JAEMTW010000296.1 GCA_016462095.1 Thermoleophilia bacterium | reverse complement strand
GAGGTCTTTCTTCGCGCCGGCATGCTGCTCGCAGCCGTCGAAGAGATTGAGCGCCTGCCGCACGAAGAGGTCTTCACCGAGACCGTGCGTTTCCGCACCGTCGGTGACATGACGTGCACCGGATCGATTGCCTCGACGGCAGCGACCGTGGCGGCCGTCATTGAGGAGACCCGTAACTCGGATGTCTCCGAGCGCGGCGCCTCGCGGGCGGACGATAAGACGTCCGAGGCCGCGATGGAAGACCGCAAGCGCAACGGGTACTTCTAATGCCAGTCGAAACACCGAAGCTCCACGTCGTTGCTGTCGGCTCGGTCGATGATGGCAAGAGCACGCTGATTGGCCGCTTGCTCTACGAGACGGGTCATCTACGCGGCGATGAGATCGAAGCCGTCGAAGAGGCCAGTCGCAAACGGGGCCGCAAAGGCATCGACTTGGCGCTGCTGACGGATGGTCTGCGCGCCGAGCGCGAGCAGGGCATCACGATCGATGTTGCCTACCGCTCATTCGACGCCAATGGCCGGCGGATCCTGCTGGGCGATGCGCCTGGGCACGTGCAGTACACGCGCAATATGGTGACGGCTGCTGCCGGCGCCGATGCCGCGATCCTGCTGGTCGATGCGAAGAACGGCACGACGGCGCAGACGCGTCGGCACCTCGCGATCTGCGGCATGCTCGGCGTGCGCGATGTGATCGCCTGTGTCAACAAGATCGACCTCGTCGACTACGACGAGGCGCGCTTCATCGAGATCGCCGACGAGTTGGTTGCGTCCGCTGCTCAGATCGATGGACCGCGGATTACTGCGATTCCGCTCTCGGCACTCAACGGTGTCAACCTCACCGAGCACTCGCCCGAGACTCCTTGGTACGACGGTCCGACGGTCTTGGAGGTCCTCCACGACTTGGACCCACCCGTCATCGAGACGGCTTTCCGCATGCCTGTGCAGTGGGTTATTCGACACGACGAAGGCACGCATGACATTCGCGGGCTCGCAGGCCGGATCGACAGTGGCGCTGTCACCGTCGGCGACGAGATCGTGGCCCTGCCATCTGGCGCGACATCGCGGATCGCCAAGATCGACGTGCTCGGTGACGAGCGCGAAAGCGCCAGCGCACCACTCAGCGTGACGCTCCACCTCGAAGACGACATCGACGTCTCCCGAGGCGACGTCATCGCGCTCGCCGCCGAACCACCACTCGTGGCGACCCGCTTTCGCGCGACCGTTGCCTGGCTCGACGAGCAGCCGCTCACCATCCCCGCTCGCCTCGAGGCGCGACAGGGCACCCGCACGGTCCCCGTCATCGTCGAGGAACTCCACGAACGCCTCGAACTCGACACGATGGAACACGTTCCCGCTGAGATGTTGGAAACCAACGATCTTGGCGTCGTCTCGATCCTCGCGGCTCAGCCCCTCGTGCTCGAGACGTACGCAGAAAATCGCGCAATGGGCAGCCTCGTGCTGATCGACCCAGCGACCAACCGCAGCGTCGCCGCGGTAATGGTCAGCAACGTGCTTGTTGGGTAGAGCGAGCGCGCGTGCAGCGCGGTCCGAAAGTCCGCGCGTCGCATGGTTCTGGTGGGGTATTGGAACCTCAGCGCAATCAGCTGCGTAGCGTCGATCCAGGGAGGACATGACAACCGCGCGGATGTGGTGTCCTCCCCCCGTCAAGGGAGATCAGTTCAGGCGCGGCATTTCGGGGAGGACACCACATCCGCGCGGTTGTCATGTCCTCCCGAGTGCCAAGAGACCACGCTGCGCGTGGGACACTCACTCGCCTAAAGCTTCGGAGGAAGGT
>JAEMTW010000111.1 GCA_016462095.1 Thermoleophilia bacterium | reverse complement strand
CGGGCCCGTACTCGCTCGTCACCCAGCAGCCGCTGGGCGGCAAGGCGCAGTTCGGTGGCCAGCGCTTCGGCGAGATGGAGGTCTGGGCGCTCGAGGCGTACGGCGCCGCGCACACCCTCCAAGAGATGCTCACGATCAAGTCCGACGATACGATCGGCCGCGTCAAGGCGTACGAGGCAATCGTCAAGGGCGAGAACATCCCCGAGCCGTCGGTGCCGGAGAGCTTCAAGGTGCTGCTGAAGGAGATGCAGTCCCTCGCGCTCGACGTCCGTCCGATGCGTTCGGATGGGCGCGACGTGTCGGCCCCTGAGGAGGATGACGAGTTGATTCGCGCAGCTGTCGAGCTTGGTGTTGACCTGTCTGCGGATCGCATCCGCGACGAGGGCGATGCCGATATCGACGTGGCTGATGTGATGGAAGACGACACCGACGAGGTCGCTGCAGACGCGACGCTCGATTCGGAGATCGACCTCGCCGCTGAAGCGGGCGACCCGGAAGACGAAGACGCCCTCGCGCTTGGTGCGGGCGACGCTGACGAGGAGGGGGAGCTGTAAGGCGCCTCGGCGACTAACAGCATCCCACCCGCAAAGGAGATATTTAAATGATTGACGTCAGCGACTTCGATTACATCAAGATCGGCCTAGCCTCGACGAAGGACATTCAGTCCTGGTCGTCGGGCGAGGTCACCAAGCCAGAGACGATTAACTACCGCACCCTCAAGCCGGAGAAGGACGGGCTCTTCTGTGAGCGCATCTTCGGACCAACCCGTGACTGGGAGTGCTACTGCGGTAAGTACAAGCGCGTCCGCTACAAGGGCATCATTTGCGAGCGCTGCGGCGTTGAAGTGACGCGCCAGAAGGTGCGTCGCGAGCGCATGGGTCATATCGACCTGGCCGCGCCTGTCTCGCATATCTGGTTCTTCAAGGGCGTGCCGAGTCGCATCGGCTACCTGCTCGACATCGCACCGAAGGACCTCGAGAAGGTTCTCTACTTCGCTGCACACATCTGCACCAATGTCGATGAAGAGGCGCGTGCCGCCGACCTGTCGGAGTTGGAGCGCAAGGTTGTCTCCGAGCGCGACGAGCTTGAGGCCGAGCGTGAGGGCGAGGTCGGGCACGTTGCCGAGCGCCTGATGCGCCGTCGTAAGTACATCGCGACTGCCACAGAAGACGGCTTCGACGATGACGACGAGTACTGGGCCCGCATGCTCAATGCGTGGGCCGAGGAGCAGGGCTTCAGCCTCGCCGAAGATCGGCTTGCTGCTGGTGGCCTCTTGGCCGAGATCGCGATTCAGCTGACCGACACGACGAAGAAGGTTGTTGGCGACACGATTCATCGCTTGGCTGTCCGTGAGGACCGCAATCTGACCCCGAAGGAGATCGACGCCGTTGCTGCCGTTGCAGCCGACGCGATCGACATCCTGAAGGAAGAGATCAAGCGCGTCCGCGAAGGCAAGGGTGCTCAGAAGAGCGCCGGTCGTCGTGCGTTGGAGGCCTCCGCGGCCTTCCTCGCTGGCGATGATTCTGCGAAGGATGCAGAGGCACTTGCCGAGAAGCTGACGGGTTCGACCCGCACGCGTAAGGAGCTCGACAAGGCTCGCGGACTCGGCAACGGCCTCTTGGCCGACGTCGTCCGTCTCGCCCCGGACGTGCCGGCCAAAGAGCTGGACGTCAAGGAGCTCACGAACGATCTCTGCCTGAAGGCTTCGGGCAAGATGACCCGCGAGGATCATCGCCGCATCGAAGAGTGGACCGCCAAGATCACCGAGATGCTCAAGGACGCCGAGCAGCGCAAGAAGGACGGCCACGAACTGTACGACGAGCGCCTCGAGATGCTCGATCTGGCGTGGCAGAAGTTCCAAGACATCAAGCCGAAGGAAGTCATCGGCGACGAGAAGGTGGCGCGCGAACTGAAGGACCGCTTCGCCTCCACCTACGGGTTCGGCGAGTACATCGGTCTCGGCATGGGTGCCGAGGCGGTTCGCGATCTGCTCTCGCGTGAGGACATTCCTCAGCTGGTCGAGGAGCTCAAGGAGATGATCGCGACGGGCAAGGGCCAGAAGCAGCAGCGCGCGATCAAGCGCCTGAAGGTCGTCTCCGCGTTCCACAAGAGCGAGCAGCGCCCTGACTGGATGATCCTCGAGGTGATTCCGGTGATTCCGCCAGAGTTGCGCCCAATGGTGCAGCTCGACGGTGGCCGCTTCGCGACCTCGGACCTGAACGACCTGTACCGCCGCGTGATCAACCGCAACAACCGCCTCAAGCGTCTGCTTGATCTCGGTGCGCCGGAGATCATCGTCAACAACGAGAAGCGGATGCTCCAGGAGGCCGTCGACGCACTGTTCGACAATGGTCGCCGCGGCCGTGCCGTGACGGGTCCGGGCAATCGCCCGCTCAAGTCGCTGTCCGACATGCTCAAGGGCAAGCAGGGACGTTTCCGTCAGAACCTGCTTGGCAAGCGCGTCGATTACTCGGGTCGTTCCGTGATCGTCGCTGGTCCGCAGCTCAAGCTCCAGCAGTGTGGTCTGCCGAAGCTGATGGCACTCGAGCTCTTCAAGCCGTTCATCATGAGCCGGCTCGTCGAGCGCAAGGCTGTCCCGAACATCAAGGCCGCTAAGCGCATGGTCGAGACGCGCGAAGGCGACGTCTGGGACGTCCTCGAAGAGGTCATCACCGAGCATCCCGTGCTCCTCAACCGTGCTCCGACCCTGCATCGCCTCGGCATTCAGGCGTTCGAGCCCGTCTTGGTTGACGGCAAGGCAATTCAGGTTCACCCGCTCGTCTGTCACGCGTTTAATGCCGACTTCGACGGTGACCAGATGGCCGTGCACGTGCCGCTCAGCGTTGAGGCACAGGCAGAGGCACGCCTCTTGATGCTGTCGGCTCACAACATCCTCTCGCCGGCCAACGGGCGTCCGCTCGCCACGCCGTCGCAGGACATGGTGATTGGGCTCTACTACCTGACGTACTCGAGTTTCGACTCGAACGAACTGCAGGCCAAGCTCGACAAGGGTGCTTCCAGCAAGGATCTCGGCTCGCATGGCACGTTTGCGACGGCCGAAGAGGTTCAGGTTGCTCTCGATCACAAGCGGATTCCGCTGCAGGGCGCAATCATCCTGCGCGGCGAGGGTGGCGTTCGTAAGGTCACCACACCGGGCCGCGCCATCCTCAACTACGAGCTTCGCCTCGCGCTGCAAGTGCAGCTCGGCCGCGAGCTTGACGAGGACGACGTCGAAGAGGTCACGACGGCCCTGACGAAGCGCGAGATCACGGACTTCGTGACCACGCTCGTCGACCGCCACGGCCCCTCTGAGGTCGCGATGGTGCTTGACACGATCAAGGACCTCGGCTTCAAGTACGCCACGCAGTCGGGTGTCTCGATCTCGAAGAACGACATCGTCACACCGCCGCAGAAGCAGGAGATCCTCAAGGACTACGAGAAGCGCGTTCAGGTTTCTCGTGAGCAGTACGACGATGGTCTGATCACGGAGCAGGAGCGTCACCGCAAGGTGGTTCAGCTCTGGAACGAGGCCACCGACGCAGTCGGTGAGCAGGTCAAGGACGGGTTCTCGGAAACGAACCCCGTCTACATGATGGCTAACTCGGGTGCCCGTGGTTCGTTCAAGCAGATCCGCCAGCTGGCGGGTATGCGCGGACTGATGGCCAATCCGAAGGGCGAGATCATCGAGCGTCCGATCAAGGCTAACTTCATGGAAGGTCTGGACGTCCTTGAGTACTTCATCTCTACCCACGGTGCCCGCAAGGGTCTTGCCGATACGGCGCTGCGTACGGCCGACTCCGGCTACCTCACGCGTCGACTCGTCGACGTGTCGCAGGACGTCATTGTCCGCGAAGAGGACTGTGGTACCGAGCGCTTCGTCGAGGTACCGGCGTTCATGGATCGCCGCATCACGTACGAAGTTCGCAGTGGTGCAATCGTGCGTCGTTCCGCCACGCTCGACGTCCGCCCGAGCGATCAGCTCGCCGGACGTGTGCTGGCTCTGGACGTCACGATCGGTGGCGGCGAGACGCTGCCGAGTGGTACGCCGATCAGCCGCTCGTTCGCTCAGGAGCTGTACGAAGAGAAGTTCCGTCACGTCGAGGCAGCACTTGTCAAGATCGACGACGAGGTCAAGAAGGCCGGCAAGGAGCCCGATCCAATCGCGCTCGCCAAGGCTGTTGGCCTGACGGATCTCGCTGAGGTCTTCAAGCGCGAGAACAAGGGTGAGGATCCGTACTTCACGCTCGAGGCAATCGACGACATGAAGAACCCGGAGAAGTTCCTCCGGCGTCTCGAGGAGGAGGGCTATCCCTCCAAGCCGCATGCCGATCGCACGCCGGAAGAGGTGCGCATCCTTCAGATCCGCACACTCACGTGGGCACTCAACGAAAAGGTCGATGCCGAGTGCACCGTGCCGGTGCGCAGCGTGCTCACCTGCAACGCCGAGATCGGCGTTTGCGGTGCCTGCTACGGCGTCATGCCAGCAACGGGTAGTCGCTCGGAGGTCGGTGACGCGGTCGGCATTATCGCCGCGCAGTCGATCGGCGAGCCGGGTACTCAGCTGACCATGCGTACGTTCCACACGGGCGGCGTCGCCGGCTCCGACATCACGCACGGCTTGCCGCGCGTCGTCGAGCTGTTCGAAGCCCGCACGCCAAAGATGCCGGGCGCTGTTGCCCACGTCGATGGTCGTGTGATTCGCCGCGCCAAGCTGACGGGACAGTTCGTCTTCGTCTTGCCGCTGCGCGACGACATCGAGGTACGTGAAGTCAAGGGTGAAGGCACCGTCATCTTCTACCGTGGCGAGCGCATGACGCGCACGCTGCATGAGTGGCTGACGAAGGGCATTCCGTACTCGCGCTCCGCTGAGGAGATCGTCGAGGATGGCCAGATCGTGGTGCGTGGTCAGCAGATCGTCAACGGCGTGCTCGCCGCTCCCGACCTGATGGCTACCGGCCTCGATCGTGCCACGCGCTACCTGACCGAAGAGGTCCAGCGCGTGTACCGCGACCAGGGCGTGGAGATCAACGACAAGCACATCGAGGTCATCGCACGTCAGATGACGCGTCGTGTGCTCGTGGACTTCCCGGGCGACACGGACTACCTGCCGGGTCAGCTCGTCGAGGTCTCCGATTTCGTTGCGAACCGTGCAGCACTCGAGAAGAAGGCGGCCAAGGTCAAGAAGACCGAGGTGCCGACGGGTGAGCAGCAGGTGCTTGGTATCACCAAGGCCTCGCTCGCGACCGAGAGCTTCCTCTCGGCGGCCTCCTTCCAGGAGACCACCAAGGTGCTGACGGATGCCTCGATCGAAGGCAAGACCGACCACCTGCTCGGCCTCAAGGAGAACGTGATCATCGGTAAGTTGATCCCGGCTTCGACAGGTCTCAAGCAGTACCGCAACATCGAGATCGAGCCGCGCGAGCCGTGGACGCCGGAGATCATCGGCATCCCCGAGTTCGACGACGATCTTGGTATCGCCGGCGAGGAAATCGAGCCGATGATTGGTCTCGAAGAGCGCTTTGAGGGCAACAGCGGACTTAACTAGAGCGTCAAGCGAAGGCCCCGTGTCCCTCGGCAAAAGCCGGGGGACACGGGGCCTTTTTTTGTTGATCAGCTTTGCTTTGGGGTCAGGCCCCTAAGCAAAGCTGATCATGGCCAGCTTTGCTTAGGGGCCTGACCCCAAAGCAAAGCTGATCCATCTTGGCGGGGGCCTTGCTCGCGGTCGCCAAAATCGTCAGACTCGGTGGCATCACAATCGGGAGGCTCACAGTGGAGTGCACTAGACGATGGCGTGGAGTATTGACTCTCGTAGTGGCGGCGGTGATCGGTGCCGTCGCACTGCCCGCGCTCGCTGACGCCGGCGCGCGGGCGGTCAAGGCGACGATCGGTACCGCCAATATCAAGAATGGTGCTGTCACGAACGCCAAGATTCGCAAGGGAACGCTGCTCTACACCGCGTTTAAGCGCGGCCAGGTCGCCCGAGCGAATTTGGCGGGGATCAAAGCAGGGGGTGTCCTGACTGGGACCTATCCACGGCCGGGTCTTGCAGTTGGCAGCGTTACGGCCTCTGCAATTGCGACAGGCGCGGTTGGTAGCGCGGAGCTTTCCGCGGGTGCCGTCGGCTCGGCCGAGCTGGCAGCGGGGGCGGTGCGCGCCTCGGACATCGCTGATGGCTCGATCGGGCCGAATAAGATCGCGGCGAACAGTATTGGCCGCGATCAACTTGCCAAGGGTGGGGTAGGGTCGAGTGAGATTGCAGCCGGAGCAGTCGGGGTCTCTGAACTGGCAACGCTGCCAGGAGCCCGTGCCTATCGGGCCGCACCGATCAGCATTGCGAGTGGCGTCGTGACGGAGATTGCTCTGACCGACACCGCCTACAACCGCGATGGTGTCTGGTCGACGAGCCAGCCGGCTCAGATGCGAGCGCCCGTGACCGGCA
>JAEMTW010000295.1 GCA_016462095.1 Thermoleophilia bacterium | reverse complement strand
TGCTCGGGTGGCGACGAAAAGACCTTGCCAAAGCGGCGAACCTGCACCCCAACGCCGTCGCCTATTGGGAACGCCGTTCCCGGCTGCCGAGCCACGAAGAAGTAGGGTGTCGTCGGATCCGCGAGGCCCTGTTTTGGTGCGTCGGATCAACTGGCCCCGGCGGGTGTGTCCCAGTTCTGCCCTCGCGCGTTATGGGCTCCACTTCTTGTAACGGCCGTTGTGCGTGATACGGTGTATCCCGGAGCGTTTGCGTCGTTGAGGGATTTTTATGCGGATGATTTTGGTTGCGGCGCTCTCATGCGCGTTGATGGGCTGCGCGGGGCGCTCCCCACAACTGGTCCCAGTCGTTCAAGCCACCGATCAGCACTTGTCGTGCGAGATGATCATGGCGGAGGTGAAGATCAACAACGACAAGATCTCCGAACTCTCCGGTGAGGAGGGCAAAAAGGTCGCGCAGAATGTCGCCGCAGGCGTCGTGGGGCTCGTCGTCTGGCCCATGTGGTTCGCCATGGACTTCCAGGATGCTGCTGGCAAAGAGGGCAAGGCGCTCATGCAGCGAAACGAGTATCTTGCCACTCTTGCGAACCAGCGCTGTGCGGCCCAGCCACAGACAACTTCCAGCGTCAAGAAGCGGTAGTGCGGAATACGACGCAGGGCGACGGCGAATCCCAGGCAACATGCATGGAAGAGAGTCCAGGGCCGTTTCAATCGCCGTGCTATTAGACCTGGGTTACCGCCAGATCCGTCAAGCACGTCCTATGGAATGCGGGCAAGTCGGGTTATTCATACGGCTGATTTTGATCATCGTCACCAGCTTCATCGAAGAAACACCCCATCGTCGAGCACAAGGCCCGACGACCGATCCGGCCGTGCGTGCAAATAGATGCTCGTCGTGGCGATGTTGGCGTGACCTAGCGTGTCCTTCACGTCCACGACGTTGGCTCCTCGTTCCAAGGCATGGCTCGCATGGGCATGCCGCAGCCAGTGGGCCGACACGTCAGGGTTGACGTTGGCGCCCTGGGCAGCGTTCTTGATCATGCGGTTGACGGCGCGCGGCAGCAACGGTGCCCCGCCCTTCCGGCTGGGGAACACGGGGGCGTCGGTGTCGGCATCGCCACGGCTGGCCAGCAGGGAACGGCTCACGACAGCCGGCAACAGCACATGCCGCAGCTTGTCGCCCTTGCCGACGATCGAGACTTGCACGCGATCCTGATCTCGCGGCAGCACGTCAGACCAGCGCAGCGCGACCAGTTCGGACACGCGAAGGCCGCCGGCGTATCCGACCTCGATCAACAGCCGATCGCGCCGCGATGGTGCCGCCCGGATCAACAGGGCGATCTCAGTCTCGCTCGCGATCCGCTTGGCGCGGTCCACGGTGCCGCCCTTCACGCGAACGGCAGCGCCGGCATTGAACAGCACGTAGCCGAGGCGATGGGCGTACGACAGCAGCGACTTGGCCCGCTGGGCATATTGCGCCTTGGTCGATGCCGCCTTGCCTTCCCCGAGGGCTGCAATCGCCTCGCGGACATCCTCGACGGTCGCGGTCCGCAGCGTCAGGCCAAGCACCGTCAAGGCTGCGAGGAACCTTTCAGCGGTCGCGGCGAACTTCTCCCTCGTGGTGGCCGAGTGCATGCCGTCGAGCCAGGAGGCGGCGAGCTCGCCATCGGACGTGGCGCGGGTATGGCCTAAGGGTTGCAAGGGCGACGCCTCGACAGGAGCAATCGGGACCAGCGCCGTCGACCTCTCATCAGATGCCATTGAGTGCCCCTCAGCCTCACCGAATTGTGACCGATTATTTAGCTAATCAGTCA
>JAEMTW010000110.1 GCA_016462095.1 Thermoleophilia bacterium | reverse complement strand
GCCCACTGCCGCCGCACCCCACGCAGACGGCTTCGCGTTCTACCTCGAAAAACAGCTGCTCAAATCGGGCTACGGTTGGTCATTCCCCGCGGGCGATCACGTCCGTGCCGGTGTTGGCTCGTTTATCAAGGAGCCGCTGCAGCCACCGCTGGAACGGCTCCGTCAGCGCGACACGCTCGGGCCAGGACGCGAACACCACGGCGGCGCAATTGCCTGCAACCCACGCGATCCCGTCGCCGATGGTGTGCTCTTTATCGGCGACGCCGCTGGCCAGGCACTGCCCGTGACGCTCGAAGGCATTCGCCCGGCCGTCTACTTTGGAGCCGGTGCCGGCCGGCTCGCGATGCGCGCGCTCTCAGGCGACCTGACGACCGCACAGGCCCAAGCACGCTACGCCGCACTGCACCAGCAACACCTCAGTGGCTACGCGCGTCTCAATCGGATCCAACGCTGGTATCGCTGGCTGCCCGAGTTTGCGCTCAAGCGGCTCGCCACGAAGGCCCTTGGGCGACCTCACGCCGACGGACGCGAGATCGGCTTTCGCAGCACGCGCTACCTCGACGTGCTGCGCGCCGAGCACCTGCCCGCGCTGCCGTAGACACGGGTCTGGCGCGGTCGCGTACCCTCTGCTCCGTGTCTGCCGATTCCCCACTCCTGATCGCGGCGCTCGCTGCCCTCGACCCAATGCTGCTCGAGCACGAATTCAGCCTGCTCGGCTACGGGCGCGGCTCGGCGCCTCCCTCGCCTGAGGCCCTCCTCGCCGAGGGCTTTAGCGCCCGGATCGACGATCCCCTCGAGACAACCTTTCTTCTACGCACCACGCTTGCCGAGACGCTGCCCACCGCAGATACCCGACAGGATCGGCTCCGCGTGATTCTGCTGGTGGCACCACTTCCGCCCGAGCTGACGGGCTTCGCGTCGACCATCAGTGGAGCCCTCGCCGAGCGTGGCGTCCCGATCGTGCTGGTCGGCACCGCCTCGCGCGACCACCTGATCGTGCCCGACAGCGCTTGGCCCGAAGCGCTCGCTGTGCTGCGTGGCCTGCGCGATGCCTCCCGCCGAATTCTCGAGGTAACGGCGGAGGATCAGCCGCACGGCGACGATCCCCTCTAGCATTGGGACTGTGGAGCGACTCGTTCGGATCTTGGCTGCTCTGCTGATGCTTGCACTCGTCGCTGGCGCAGCGGCCTTTTTCGTCCGTGCCCAGATCCTCAAGAGCGCACCCTCGCCGATCATCGCGCCCACCATTACCAGCGCCACCTTCTCGCCGAATGCCTATAAGCCACGACGGCGCCACGCCACGCTAACAGTCGGCTTGCGCAAGCCCGACACCGCAACCGTGCTGATCTTCGATGCCACTGATCGTGCAATTGCGACCGTTCCTGTCGTGCGCAAAGGCAAGCAGTTGCGCGCCGCCTGGGGCGGCAAGCTCGCCAACGGCACGCTCGCCCCCGATGGTCCGTATCGGTTTGCGATCTCCCTCAAGCAACAAGAACGCATCATTCGCATCCCGGATCCAATCATCCTCGACGCGACGCCACCCACCGTCGAGTCGACAGCCAAGCCAGGCCAACGGATCTCGCCTGGGCTCGATGGCGCTGCAGGCACCTACACCTTTACGCTCAGCGCAAACGAACCCGTCCGCTTCCGGCTCGATGTGCGCCAGATTGAGCCCAGCGGTAGCGCCCGCTTGCTGCGCCGCGAAACCGACCTCAAATGGGCACAGCGCAAAGAGCTGCACTGGTCTGCCGACATTGGCAACTTGCCGCTCGACACGCTCGGCGAGTTTGTCGAGCCGGGCTCGTACATCGTTGGCTGGCATGCCGAAGACCGTGGCGGCAACCTCGTCAATGCACCAGAGGTCGTCAAACCCAACGAGCTCGCACCCGCCCAGGTCGTCGGTGTCGAGACCGTCGCACTCACCCCAACCCTGCAACCCGTCACGCTGCTGGCCGATGTCACCCTCGTGCGACATCGGCCCCGCACAAACTTTCCCGGCGACGTCGTGGCACGCGCCAAGGGCGCGCCCGGGGCAGCCACCTTGCCGCCAGCAACACCCGGCTTCTACGCCATTCAGATCGCTGGTGGTGGCTGGGAGGCGTGGGCTCCCGAGGCGCGCGCCGGACGAGCCCGCGTGCTGGTGATGGAGCCGCTCTACTCGTGGCAAGCAGCCAACCCGACCGATGCCGACCGCTCCGGGTTCCCCGATGTACCGCCTGCACCACTCGCCCTCGATCGACCATTTGCCCCCGGCATCGAGACCGCGCTCGCCAAACTCGGTCGCACGGTTGCGGCAACCAGGCGCAGCGGCGTACAGACGGTCGGTGCCATCACAGACCAGCGGATCGAAGCCCGTGGTGTGCCCCGCAGCGCGCGCGTCCTGATCATCACTGATGCTCCCGTCTGGACCGCAGACCTGCTCGTGCGCCTACGCGCCTTTGTCGCACGGGGTGGCCGCGTCGTGATCCTCGACAGCGTCAGCCTGACGCGCAAGGCCACGCTGTCGGGCAACGCACTCACGATCGTGGGCCCCGAGGCAGCCAACACCTCTGGCCTCAACCCATCGTCCTCGCTGAGTGGGCTCCAGAGCAGCCGCACAAACCCACTCACCTAGCCACGACAGACGCACGCTACGCGCCCTGCCCCGTACCATGCGGGTATGCGCGTTTTGGTCACAGGCGGTGCCGGCTTTATCGGTTCGCACCTCGCCGACCGCCTGCTCGCAGCAGGCCACCACGTGCGCGCGTTTGACTCCCTCGACCCACAGGTTCACCCCAACGGTCCTCCCGACTATCTCGATGCGAACGTCGAACTCGTGGTGGGCGACGTCCGCGACGAAGCCGCACTCGGCAAGGCGATGGACGATATCGATGCCGTTGTGCACCTCGCAGCCGTCGTCGGGGTTGGCCAGTCGATGTACGAGATCCGCCGCTACATGGATGTCAACACCGTCGGTTGCGCGGTCATGCTCGAGCAGCTGGTGGCCCGGCGCGAACGGATCCAACGCCTCGTCGTTGCCTCTTCGATGTCGATCTATGGCGAGGGTCAGTATCGAAACGCGCGCACGGGCGAGGGGGGCCTTGCTCCGAGCCTGCGTCCAGAGGCCCAGCTAGCCGAACGCCGGTGGGAGCTCGAAACCGCTGCGGGCGATGCGCTCGAGCCAGAGCGAACAGCAGAGTCGAAACCGCTCCTGCCGACCAGCGTCTATGCCATCTCCAAGCGCGACCATGAGGAGCTGTGCCTCTCGATCGGTGCCGCCTATAACGTGCCGACGCTCGCGCTCCGCCTCTTCAATGTCTATGGCCCTCGCCAGGCTCTGAGCAATCCCTACACCGGCGTGGCCGCGATCTTCGCCAGCCGCCTGCTCAACGGCCATGCACCGGTCGCCTTTGAAGACGGTCTTCAGACCCGCGATTTCGTGCACGTCAGCGACGTGGCGCGCGCCTTTCACCTCGCAACAGAGTCGACGGCCACCGGCGCGGCGCTCAACGTCTGCACCGGTGAGGCGTCGAGCATCTTCGATGTCGCTCAGGGGTTGGCGCAGGGCCTCAACCTCGCGATCGAGCCCGAGCTGGTCGGTCGCTACCGCGCTGGCGACATCCGCCACTGCATCGGCGATCCCACTCGAGCAGCCCAGCTGCTCGACTTCCGCGCCGACGTTGATGTCAAGGCTGGCCTCGGCGAGCTCGCCACCTGGCTCGCCGACCAAGAGGCCGACGATCGTGTCGACGAGGCGATGGACGAGTTGCGTCAGCGGGGTCTCGAGCGGTGAGCGCAAGGCTCGCCGTCGCCATCGTCGCGCACAGCAATCGCGCCCTCCTGCTCGAGGCGCTGGCTGCCCTGACAGGACCCGGTCGTGCCAGCGAACCCTGCGAGCTTCTGGTGCTCGATAACGCCTCCGAGGACGGCACCTGCGCAGCAGTGCGCGAGGCGTTCCCTGCCGTCAAGCTCATCGAGCAGCCCTATCGCGCCGGCTTTGGCGCCAACCACAACCGGCTGCTCGAGCAGAGCACAGCCGAGTATCACCTCGTCCTCAACGACGACGCGACGGTCGAGCCCGGCACCATCGATGCCCTCGTCGCCTACCTCGACGCCCACCCCGAGGTGGCGGTCGCGGCTCCGGCCGTCCGCTATCCAGATGGTCGTCATCAGGCAACGTCGTTTCGCTTTCCCGACCCAACCACGTGCCTCGTAAGTCTCGTCACGCTTGGCCAGGCTGGTGTCGAGCAGCGGGTGACGGGCGCACCGGCAGCGGTCGACTGGGCGAGCGGATGTGCCCTCCTGCTGCGCCGCTCGGCGATCGAGATCACGGGGCCATTCGACGAGGGCTTCTACATGTTTTCGGAGGAGACCGATCTCCAACAGCGGCTACACCAGCGTGGTTTTACGACGCATGTTGTTCCGCAGGCCATCGTCCGCCACCACGTGCGCGCTTCGACCAGCGCCGACCCTTCGCGCCGAATCGTGGAGTTCTGGCGCAGCCGCCGACGCTACTGGGCGAAGCATCACGCCGGCTTCTCTGGCACCACCGCGCGCGTCGCTCTGACTGGGCAGTACGCGGCCCTGAGTGGGCTCGCTCGTCTGCCCACCCTGCCGGGGCCGCTCCGTCGCCTCAAGCCAACGCTGCCCCGCACCGAGCTCGACCTCCACGTGCGTAATGCCCGCGAGGGAGCAACCGGGCCGGGGCTGCGCGAGAGTGCTGCCGAGTGGAACGCTGCGCACGGAGTCGCGCCATGAACGAGGTCGTACGCCTCGCGATTGGTGGTCCGGCCGCAATCGGCGCCCGCGCCTCTGCGACACTGACCGACCTGCTCGCTTCGAGTGGGATCAGCGTCGCCCACACGGGCAGCGTGGTGCTCGACTGGCCGTCGCAAACACTGCCTTTTGAGGCAACTGCATGGGACGCTCGCGGCTCGGCTGAGGCCGATCCGATTGCCTTCGCCCATCACCATTTGTCGGCGCGCAGTACGACGGGTGTCTGGGCCAACCCGGTCGATGCAATTCGAACGCGCGTCGGTGATTGGGTGGCTGCGGAGCGCCTGCGCGTCACCCCTCCGTGGCCGGCTGGGGCAACCTGTGCGATCGCCTTGGTCCATGAGGCCTGTGCCATCACACCCCCTCGCCGCGGTGTGCTGGGTCGGTTGCGCCGCTCTGCGCCTGCCAACCCAATCGCTGTCTACAGCGAGCTCGCAACGGTCGAGAAGCGCTATCGCGCCACCGCTGCATTGCGCTCCATCGACCTGCTCGAGCCAGAGCAGCAGGCGCGCGTGCGGATGCTTGGCTTCTCGCTTGGCGCCGGCGTCGGCATCCAGATCGCCGGGCGGCCGGGCTTTCGCCGAGGCACGGCGTTCCCAAGCCGTGGCTACGACCTCGCAACCGATCGTCCTACGGACACGATCGAATTTCCGTTGCTCGACGATGCGGTTTCTGATGGTCTGGCAGCCCTCCTTGCCGTCGGTGGCGCCGCTGCTCTGAGCGTGCCCATCGAGCACTTTGGCGGCGAGCACGGCCCCGCCGAGCTCGTGCTCTACGACGAGCTCCTCAGTCGGCTCGATGCGGCCGGCGCCTGGCTGACCACGCCAGAAGCGATCGTCGAACGTCTCTACCCCTAGGAGGACATGACAACCGCGCGGATGTGGTGTCCTCCCCCGATCACCAGCGCTGACTTGATTTGGCTTCCCATTAGGGGGAGGACACCACATCCGCGCGGTTGTCATGTCCTCCTAGGATCGCGAGTGGGCCCGGATCGCGCTGGTGGGCACGAGCGGGTGCGTCGCGAGTGGACCTGGATCGCGCTGGTGGGCACGAGCGGGTGCGTCGCGAGTAGGCCTGGATCGCGCTGGTGGGCACGAGCGGGTGCGTCGCGAGTGGGCCCGGATCGCGCTGGTGTGAGACGTCAGGACTGTTCGAGCGGGGCCATCGTCAGACCCTGCGCCGCGAGCTGCTCGTGGTAGAGCTCGGCGAGTTCCTCGTGGCCCGTCCAGACGATCGCCTGTCCTGATTTGTGGATGCGATTGGCGAAACCCAGGCCCTGGCGATAGTCGACGCCCGGTAAGACTGCTGCCAACGAGCGCGCCACACCCTCGAACGTGTTGTGATCGTCGTTAAGGACGATCACGCGCCACGGAGGACCAAGGCTCGTACCCCCGCCCGTCTTGCGACGCTCCACCACAGCTGGCGTCGTGCTCACTCGGCAGCATCCGTCTCGAAGGTAGCGATCAACGCGTCCGCGACGACCCGCATCGTGCGGCCCGTTTTCTGGCTGGCGGCTCGGATGCGACGGAAGGCCTCCGCCTCATCAATGCCATCCTTGCGCATCAAGATGCCCTTCGCCCGCTCGACGGCCTTGCGCGAAGCCAAGGCCTCGACCAGATCGGCGGCCTCCTCGCGGAGCGCAGAGAGCTCCTCAAATCGCGCCCGCGCCGTATTGAGCGCCGGCAAGAGATCGACCTCGCGGAACGGCTTGACTAAGTAGGCG
>JAEMTW010000294.1 GCA_016462095.1 Thermoleophilia bacterium | reverse complement strand
GATCGTCTCGCCGACGTTTAGCTTAGATACGAGTGATTTGCCGTCTGAGGTGAGCGACTCCGCGATTCTGCTGACGATCACGCCGCCACCCGGTGAGGGCCCGCTCTTTATTGGTCTTGGCCCGGCAACTGCTGTCAATCGGTATCTGCGGAGGGCGTCGATTGCCCGCGTCGAGCAGACGGATGAAGGGGCGAGTGCGGACGGGTCGGCCACTGCCCCGAGCCCACAAGATGCGTTGCAGGAGGGCGTGCCGGTGCGGCTCGTGCTCGATCCTGGCCCGCGCACGAGTGTGCCGCCGCCCGCGACCCGAAAGTTCTGGACGCGCACGGTGACGAACGACAGTGGCGAGATCACCCTCACGGCTGCTGATCTTCAGGGCACGGACTTACGCGTGGTCGTGATGCGCGCTGATGGCAAGCCTGGCATCGCCGCCGACGCCTCGCTGCGATTTAGGATCCCAATCCTTGTCACGATCGGTTGGGTCTCCTTGATCACCGGTCTCGTCACGATCGCGATTGGCGTGGGTCTGATCCTGCTGATTGTTCTACGCAAGCAGAAGCCGCCGGTGGTCACGACCGACGACACGACGCCCGACGCCGATGCCCCCGCGCCAGCCGCGCCAGCCGCAGCAACGCCTGCCGTCGCGGAGCCCGCCACGACGCCTGCGGCCGAGCCGCGTCCCGCTGTCGACACGGCCTTCCCCACCGCGCCCGACGATAACGCTCCCACGCAGTAGCGATTTCGTCTACCCTCCCCAGTGGCCGTGCTAGGCGGGGAGTTTGCGGTTCCCTGTATCGGCAATCCGCTCTAGCCGGGCACAACTCCCTTTTTCGGGGGTGACAAGGAGTACGGGGTACCACCAGAAGCGTTGATGGTCAGGTCCCGCGCGATCGGCAATCTCGAACCGTGTCAGGGCCGGAAGGCAGCAGCACTCAGAGAACCCGCTGGTGCGCCGCGGTCAAGCCTGATCGGAGTGACTGGCTGGTAAACCGGACAGCCCGGTCGCCAACAACGAAGGGTGCACGGCCACTATCAACCCCCGCGGGCCTCGCGCCCGCGGGTGGCTGGTAGGCTCACACCGTGTCCGCGCTTTATCGTCGTTATCGTCCGCTGGATCTTGCCCATGTTGTGGGTCAGCGCCACGTTGTCCAGACGCTGACGAATGCGATTGATCACGATCGTGTGCGGCATGCGTACTTGTTTGCTGGGCCGCGCGGCACGGGCAAGACGTCGCTCGCGAAGATCCTTGGTAAGTCGCTTAATTGTCAGAACACGGAGGGTCCGTCGACGGCGCCGTGTCTCGAGTGCGAGTCGTGTCGCACGATCGCTGATGGCACTGCGCTTGATGTTCTCGAGCTTGATGCAGCCTCGAATCGCGGCATCGATGACATTCGCGATATTCGCGATCGCGTCAATCAGCAGCCCGTGCTGGGTCGGTATCGCGTCTACATCCTCGACGAGGCTCATTCGCTGACGACGGATGCGGCCAACGCGCTCCTGAAGACGCTGGAGGAGCCGCCGCCGCACGTGATCTTCATTCTCTGCACGACCGAGCCGCATCGCCTGCCCGACACGGTGCGTGGTCGCTGCCAGTCGTTTACGTTCTTGCGTCCAACGCCCGACGAGTTGCTCGAGGCGTTGCGGCGGATTAGTGACGCTGAGGGCATCCAGGCCGACGATGACGCGCTGCGCCTGATTGCGCGGCACGCGGGTGGCTCGTTTCGCGATGCGATCTCGTCGCTCGACCAGTTGTCGTCGGCGGGCGATCGTTCGATCGATACGGCGTCGGCCCAGACGATCCTTGGCGTTGTCGACGATGAGGTT
>JAEMTW010000293.1 GCA_016462095.1 Thermoleophilia bacterium | reverse complement strand
GCGCTGTACGACGATCCCGAGGCAGACAACCCGCTGATGGAATACGAGCGCCAGGCGAGCTATCGGCGTCTCGGTGGGCGCAAGCCGCTTGGCATGTACGGGCATTTTCCGACGTACCCGAAGTCGCGCGAGCACGGCACGAATTTTGATTACCGCTCGGTGCTGACGAACATTGCCGCTCGACTCGTCGAGATCGTGACGGAGCAGCGCTTTGTCGATGCGTTGAACGAGCAGCTGTGGGTGCCGCTCGGCATGGAGCACGAGGCGGACATGATGCTCGACGTAGTCGGAGATGCCGTCGTCGACGGTGGACTGTCGTGCTCAACGCGCGATCTCGCCCGCTTTGCGCTCGCCTATCAGCGTGGGGGTCAGGGTGTGATTCCCGCCGAGTGGGTGCACGACACGCACCACGGTGATGACGAGGCGATCCAGAACTATCGCGACAGCCCGACGATGACGAACGCGGAGCGTGGCGACTGGTGCATGTATCGCAACGCTTTCTGGGTGATCGAGCGCGACGCGCGCTACACCGGCTCCGGAATCTACGGGCAGCACTGCTACATCGATGTGCCGGCGGGCGTCACGATCGCGCGCTTCTCGACCTACCCAATTGCCTTCCCGCAAGAGCTGTGGGACGAGACGATGCGTAGCCTGACCGCGAACTCCGCCAAGCTGGCCTGACGCATTCGAGGCGACATTCTGGGCCCGGGCCCAAAGTGTCGCCTGCGTTGCCTGTGCGCTCTAGCGCGACCAGACGCCGTCGAGCAGCGTCGGATCGCCGAGGATGCCTGTGCGCGGCGAATCGGCAGTAATCGTCGCCTCCGGCAGCACCAGCGCCTGCTCAACGTGTGCGCCGGTGCAGATCGTCGCGCGCGCACCGATCACGGCGGGGCCGACGATCGTCGCTCCCTCCTCGATGCGGGCACCAGCACCAACGAGCACGGGCCCGGTGATCGTCGCGCCTTGCGAGACGCCGACGAGGCGCGTCTCGCTGCCCATGATCAGGTCGCCACTCGCCTCGACGTCGACCTGTCCCGCGGCGACAGCGCAGTTTGCAATCACGAGCTCGTCGAGCGAGCCAATGTCGCTCCAGTACGCGTCCGTCACCCAGGCGCGCACGTCTGCTCCCTCAGCGACGAGTCGCGGCAGGATCTCGGAGCCAAAGTCGCTTGCTCCTTCAACGGGAATCTCGTCAAAGATCGCGGCGCTAAAGCAGTAGACACCAACGTTGACGAGGTCGCTCAGCGCAGCGGCGGGAGCGGGCTTCTCCTGAAACGAGGTAATTCGACCGGTCGCGTCCGTCACCACCACACCGAAGCCCGTGACGTCCTCAAGACGCTTGACCGTCAGCGTCGCGAGTGCACCCGATGCGCGATGCGCGGCCGCGAGTGCCGCGAGATCGATCGTGTGAAGGCCATCGCCACTCGTCACGAGAAAGATGTCGTCGTCGGCGAGCAGCGTCGCTCGACACTTGCGAGTGCCGCCGGCCGTGCCGAGCAGTTCTGGCTCGATCGAGTACTCGATCGGAACCCCGTAGGCAGAGCCGTCTCCGAGCACAGCCATGATCGCCTCCGGGCGATGATGCAGGTTGATCACGGCGCCCGAACAGCCAGCAGCCGCGATCCGGCGCAGCAGGTACTCGACGACAGGGCGGTTACCAACAGGCGCGATCGGTTTTGGCAGGTGGTCGGTCAACGGACGCAATCGCGTCCCGAGTCCGGCGGCCATAATCATCACGCGCATTCGTGCAGGGTAGCGGGGCAGCGGTACCACGTGGGCAACAAAAAAGCCCCAGGTCCGCAGACCCATGGCTCGCAGTGTGAAGG
>JAEMTW010000292.1:1386-1828 GCA_016462095.1 Thermoleophilia bacterium | reverse complement strand
GCACGAGCGTGTTCGAGAGGATCGTCGTCACCTCTGCGCCGCGGGCCAAAGCCTCATTGGCGAGGGCCACGCCCATCTTGCCGCTCGAACGGTTGCCTAGGAAGCGCACGCTGTCGAGTGGCTCGCGCGTGCCGCCTGCCGTTACCAAGACACGCTTGCCAGCGAGGCTACCCTCGCCAAGTAGGCCGCGGATCGCCTGGATGATCTCGTCGGGCTGTGCCAGACGGCCAAGGCCCTGCTCGCCCTCGGCGAGGTCGCCGGCGTCGGGGCCAATGATCGTGGCGCCGCGGTCTCTGAGGGTCTGGATGTTCTCCTGGGTGGCGGGGTGCAGCCACATGCGGTGGTTCATCGCTGGTGCGATCAAGAGTCGCCCCGCCAAGGCAAGGGCGCTCTCGGCAACAACGTCGTCGGAGAGGCCATAGGCAAGCCGCGCAATCGTATT
>JAEMTW010000292.1:0-1376 GCA_016462095.1 Thermoleophilia bacterium | reverse complement strand
GATCGGGCCGCTCGGATCGGGATCGTCCGTCAAGACGTGACGGCGACTGAGACCCGCAAACGTCGTCTCGCCCACAAACCGTCGCGCAGCACGCGTCATCGCGACCTGCACAGGCACATCGGCCTTAATGAGGCCGCGCACGACCTCACATGCGCGATAGGCAGCAATGCCACCCGTCACGGCCAACAGGACAGGCGCCAGCCCATCCTCGGCGACTACGCCTCGGGAGTCTCCCACGCGATCTTGTCCGCCGCGATCTCCTCCAGAGCCATCGTCAGATAGTTCTTCGAACGCGACTCAACCATCGGCGGCGCATAATGCTTCTCGCCGGCAAAATCGCCCTCGCCCAACTGGCGGTGATAGTCGTTCAACTCACGAGCGCGGCGACTAGCCACAACAACGAGAGCGTACTTCGACGGAACAACGGCAGTCAGGTCATCAATCTTCGGATAGATCATGAAGTGTCGGGACTCCAATGCTGTGCCGCACACCGCGCGCGACGACTGCCACAAGGTAGCACTCGTTGAGGGTATGGCGTGACACTGGGGCTGCGCTACGCCGCTGATGGCAGGGGTCTGCCGACTAATTCGGACGTGGCAACCATGAATGGCTCGTCTGCAAAATCATTCGGATACGGCTCGACCTCACAAAACGTCTCGCCCTGATAGCCAATCGCCCCAAAATCGCGCAACACCACGTACTCCGCGAGGCCAGGAGCACGTCGACGGGACACAATCGTCCCAGGTGCAATTCGAGCGAAGGTCATATGGTCCATGTTACTCGCCGCCAATCCAATACCGAACCCGTACGAAGGCACGCGCTCGGCGCTACGACGCGAGCTCGCGCTCCATCTTCGTCAGCAACGCGTGCACGGCACGATTGACGTCCTCGTTGGCGACGACGTGGTCGAAGGCGTCCTCCACAGAACGATGTTATTGCTTGGATTCGAAGAGGACCCGCCGCAGCCATCGCAGTGGCCGCGTGTAACGCCACGAGCGACTCCTATAGACGCGATGCAGGTCGTACGTGAGTGAGTCTGCGTTGTCACCGCTGAACCGAATACATCGCGCCGAGTTGATCGGCTCTCGCAGGATCTCCTCATAGGTGGCGAGCAGCGTTTCTGCGGTTGCCGACCAGGTGTATTGCGCTGCAGCATCGCGCAGAAGCCGAACGTGTTCCTCACGGGCGCCGTGGTCGGCAAGTACGTGGGAAATTCGTTCGGCGGTGATTGCGACATCCCACGGCTCGATCAACGCCGCATCGAGCGGCAGCACCTCCCCGAGCGATGTGACCGGGGCGAAGAAGCAGGGAACGCCGACGCCTGCGGCCTCGAAGGGAACGAATCCGAACCCCTCAGACACCGTCGGGTACAGGAC